>CAYSXF010000386.1:0-5002 GCA_964434815.1 uncultured Lentisphaeraceae bacterium | reverse complement strand
AGAAGGGCCAGCTCGCGGTCACGCGCAAGGGGCGCAAGGTGGAGAAGCTGCGCCTTGGCTGCATCGCGTCTGAGCCGCGCTGCCGCGTGCTGCTGACCGCGCGGCACCACGCCTGCGAGATGATGGCCAGCGATGTGCTGGAAGGAATAGTTGAGGGCGTGCTGGCTGATAACGAGAAAGCCAAGTGGCTGCGCGCGAACGTCGAGTTCCTTGTGATCCCGTTCGTGGACACGGACGGGGTTGAGGACGGCGATCAGGGAAAAAACCGCGCGCCGCGCGACCATAATCGCGACTACGACGGCGCGAGCGTGCATGTCGAGACCGACGCGATCCGCGAGCAGGTGCCGAAATGGGCAGGGGACAAGCTGACCGTGGCCTTGGATTTCCACTGCCCGTATATTCGCGGCGAATACAACGAATGGGTGTATCAAGTCGGTTGCGCGGCCACGAATGTGTGGGCGCAGCAGCAGGCGTTCGGCAGGTTGCTTGAGAAGATCGAACCCAACCCCTTGGCGTATCGCGAGACCAACGATTTGGCATTCGGAAAGTCGTGGAACGCGGCTTCCAATTACTCTCAGGGAATGAGTTTCGCGCGGTGGGCTGGCAGTTTACCTAGCGTCCGCTTGGCAGGCACCTTCGAGATTCCCTATGCAACCGCGAACGGAACAGAAGTCACGGGTGCATCGGCGCGACTGTTCGGCGCGAACATCGCGACTGCGCTGTGGCAATATCTGACCACAATGGCCAATAAGGACCATCAGTAAAATGTGGATTTTCGCGAAACCAAAAAGACGCGTGGAAGTCAGCCGTGCCGGTTTTGTGCGGGTGTTTGGCGGGCGTCTTGTGGCGGTCACTCTGCTGAGCGCGAGCGCCATGGCGGGCGATCTAACGCTCATGCTGGGTGACTTTGAAAACGGTTCGGATGGTTTTGACGACACGATCCAGCGCGACACAAGTGAGTTTAAGTTAGGTCATGCGTCCGGGCGCTTGGTGAACAAAGATCAGGAGTGGGTGGGCAGCGGCAAGGGCCTGCCGGATCTTGAAAGGGATTTCCGCGAAGTCCGCGTGTGGTACAAAGCCGCGGCCAAGGGCAACTTGTGCGTGCGGCTTTTGGACGCTCAAGGCCAGTACTACTTGCACCGCGTGGAATTGCCGAACGACTCCGAGTGGCACGAGTACGTTTTCAGCCAGCTCAACGAGGGCGAAAGCTGGGGCGGTCCCAAGGACGGCCAGTGGCACGGCCCGGCGCAAGAGATCGCGCTGATTCTGGAGGGGCACGGCACGGTTTGGGTCGATGGTCTGCAAGCCGAGCTCTCGCCGGAGTTGGCGCCTGCGGCGAAGGCTCATGCCGAACGAGTGAGCCTGGCTAAACCGTGGACAGTGGGCGATTTCGAAGAGGGGACAGATGGTTTCACCGGCGCAGTGGAGCGGGATTCTACGCAAGCTAAGACTGGCAAAGGCAGCATCCGCATCTGTTTGAACGCCGAGGGTTTTGCGGAGGCTGCGCGCGAGTTGCCGGGCTTGCAGCACGATTTCGTTGAATTGTCTTTTTGGGCGAGGGCGGAAGGCTCGACCGGCATCGGCGTGCGGTTGGTCGACAGCGCCGGGCACAATTACCTGCAACGGTTTCCTCTGATGCCTGACGGCATGTGGCACCCGATTCGCATCAGGCGGTTCAACACGGGTGAGAGCTGGGGAGGCCCGGCAGACAAACAGTGGGTGGCTCCGGCGAAAAATTTCGTGTTCGTCCTTGAATCAAAAGGCACGGTCTGGATTGACGGCGTCACCGCCCTGCTGGACGCCAAGCGGATTGTGCCGGGATTCGCGGTGACGCCTCGCGTCCTTGGTAACGTGTTCGTCGAAGGCGAGCCGGTTGAGATCGTTGTCGACACGAGCGCCGAGAAACTGGCATACAGGGTGCAGGACTTTTGGGGCAAGACCGTGGCTGAGGGAGCGGCGGTGCCTGACGCCGAGCATCGTGCGACACTCTGCCCGGCGCTGCATGCGCGCGGCCAGTTCGAGATGCACGTCACGGCGTGGGCAGGCGGCAAAAAGACTGTTCATGAGGTCGATTTCGCGGTGATTGAGCCGATCGTTTTGGCAGCCTTACGCGAGTCGCCGTTCGGCGTGATGACGCATTTCTCCCAGGGCTGGAAAACCGATCTTGTTCCGTTGATCGCGCGGGTCGGCTTTCCCTTTGTGCGCGATGAGACGCCGTGGGATGAGGTCGAGCAGAGGGCTGGCGAGTATAATTTCAACCGGTTCACGCCCTATCTGGACGCGCTGACCAACAGCGGGATCAGGCCGCTGCTGCTGATGACGTACGATAACCCGCTCTACGACGGCGGCAACACGCCCTACACGCCGGCGGGCCGCGCCGCGTTCGGGCGCTACGGACAGGAGATTCTCAAACGGTTCGGCGACCGGATGATCGGCATCGAAATATGGAACGAATACAACGGAAGCTGGTGCAAGGGGCCTGCCGCCGAGAACCGGCCCAAGTCGCAGGCCGAGCTTTGCCAGGCGGTCTATCCGTTGCTGAAGCAGGCCCGTCGCGACATCACTGTCTTGGGGGGCGCTGCGGTGCTGTTACCTCTGCCCTACTATGAGGGCGTTTTCAAGAATGGCGGACTGAAGGGCATGGATGCTGTGGTGATTCACCCGTATCGCAGTCGGCCCGAGGGCTTGGACGGAGAGATCGGCGAGCTGCGCGAAGTGATGAAACAGCATCTTCAGGGTCAGGAGAAACCGCTTTGGGCGACCGAGTACGGCAGCTTCAGCCCTGAGCCAAAAGTCTCGGCCCGGTTCTATGTCCGTCTCAGCACGCTGATGCTTTCACAGGGCGTCCGCCGCATGGTCTGGTATCTGATGCAGGATCACCGCGAGTTTGCCAATATGGGAATCGTGCACGGCAGCGGCGATCTGCGCGGCGCCTATTCGCCCGCGCCGGCGCTGGGGGCGGCGGCTGCCGCGATCCGCCTGCTCCACGACGCACGGTATGCCGGGCGCGAAGCGACGCGGCGCTACAGCCGCGCGTTCGTGTTCAAGTTCCTGAAGGGCAATGATGAACTGCGAGTCTGCTGGGCGACCTATCCCGCGCGTATCCGGTTGCAGGCCGACGGGCCTGTCGCCCGGATCGACCTGATGGGCAATCCGCAGCCTGTGGCGCTGAAGGACGGCTGCGCAGAACTGCCTTTGGACGACACGCCGTTCTATCTTCGCGGAGCAATCAAGTCGCTGGTTGAAGTGGCGACGGAATCCAGCGTTGTCGCCGACCTGTGCGACGACTTTTCGCGCGTGCAGGGTGCGAACGGTTGGACTTACGGCTATTTTGACGGGACTGAGCCGTCAGGGCCGTACACGGACGCAGACTTCAAGCCGTTCACGCTCGAAGTCACGCCGTGGGGTGACCACTGGCGCGGGCCGCAGGACTATCTGGGCGCGTCCCGCGGCGAGTTTCATCCGCAAGTCAAAGACAACCGGGCAGTCTGGTCGGTGGCGCGTTGGAAGAGTTCCGTCTCGGGAATGGTGACGATTGAGGGAACGGTCGAACGCGGCCGCGAAGGCGATGGCACGACCTTTGTCATTCTGGTCGGCGGACGCAAGGCGTATGAGCGCCATGTGGGCGGACCCAAGGACGAGACCAAGGTCGCGTTCTCTGTGCAGGCAGACGTCAGGTCCGGCACGCTCGTCGATTTCGCGGTCACCCCCGGTCCGGACAACAACATCGCGAACGACTCCACCACGGTTGACACGCGCGTGATCGCGAAAGATCAGTGAAGGAACAGGGCGAACGGACTATTAGGCGGCATCAGTGCTACTTTTCGCGGGACTCCCGAACCGCATTAAGAATATCTTGTGTAGATGCGCCTGTCGTGACTCCTGGAACATCGAATGGCGACTTAGCCGTTTTTCTGCACGAATTCATAGGTACAAATGTACGTTAAGGATGTCAGGATTCCAAGCGCATTAATCGGAGTGCGATGGAGCTCTGAAACGTAGGAAGGGCGATCCGTAGGAGCCCGTCGCGCACGGTAAGCCGGCCCTCTCCGACGACGTTGCCCGTGACCGGATCGACGAACTCGGCCTGCCAGGAATTGCCAAGAGCTTCCACTGTCACGGTCTGCTCGGACAGAGGCCGCATCGGCCAGTCCGGCGGTTCGCAGCGGGCATCGCGGAACCAGCCCAAGCGAACGCGCTCGTTGCCGAGCACAGCCCCTTTCAAACTGCTGGAGAGCACGCACGGCACAGGCGCGAAACCGGTAAAGTCGACCGTGCGAACGAACGCGGCGGCTGGTGCGGCGGCCTGCTGGTAGGTGCTGCAAAGGTCCGCCTTTTCGAATTGATCGTAGCCGTCCTGCCACCAGAGCGCGCGGCCGTTCATCGAGCCGCTCACCACGGCGGCCCAGATGGCGTGGCTGATGCCGACCTCGGCCCGCGCTGCAACTTCGAGCGTGCCGCGCGGCGTGCCGGAGTTCAGGCCGCATTCGCCGAGAAGAACCGGCTTGCCGTATTTCCTGAGCCGCTCGCGGACCGTCGTCAGGATGAGGTCGTCCAGTCTGCCGCCGAAAACGCCGTCCGCATAAGGGTGGATCTCGATGAAATCAAGCGCGCCGCTTTTCAGCAGCAGCGGCCATTCATCGACGCCCGCTTGCGAGGCTGTGATCGGACGTTTCAGCGGATCGGCGGCACGGATCACTGCGGCCGCGCTTTCGGCGAACCGGACCGCCCGCTCTTCGGTCGCACCGGTGACCAGGTCCAGTTCCGAGAAAATCTCCCAGCCGACGATGGCATGTCGGTGCGACCAGTGATTGACGAAGGTCTCCAGCCGTTTCAGCCAGAGCCGGCGGCAAGAGGTGTCATCGAAGAGCTCATCGGGATTCTTCGCCGGACCGCCGCGCGAGGCGTTGAAAGGGTTGCTGTCCCACCGGTGCCAGCCCTCTTTTTTGCTGCCGTCGTTCCAGTCGGCCCACACTCCCAAAACCAGCAGCACGGCGAGGCC
>CAYSXF010000385.1:0-5005 GCA_964434815.1 uncultured Lentisphaeraceae bacterium | reverse complement strand
AGACGACGACGGTCACTATAATATCGCATGTGCCGAGCGGCTGCTATGGATTATTATCCGCGCCGCGTGTTTGCGGGTGGCTTGCAGCGGTCTGGCCTGCGCCCGCAGCCTTGGCGGCCCGTGCCTCGGCGAGTTCGGCGTTGCGCAATTCGGTCATACGGACGAACATGGGGTTTTCTAACATACGCTTTGCGGTCGGGTCGCCTACAGGGGCTTGCTTTGGTATGCTGTGGTTTCGAGCAGACTTGCTGGTCGCGACTTTGGCATTTTGCGCATGCGCCCATGTCTGCGTTCCGGCGCCGGCCGCTTGCGCGGCGGCCATCGGCGCAGCCGCACCCGTACCACTCGCGTTCATGGCGGGCTGAGGCGGACTGACAGCAGGAAGTTTCACAACCCTCACCGGAGCCAGGTTTGTCGCGTCAGCATCGTCGCTTTCGACGGAGCTGCTCTGACTGAACTGCGCTTGAGCATCCAACAGCACATTACCCGATGTCACAACGCGATCGCCCTCTTCCAGCCCCGCGCGGACTTCGCACGATTCGTCCCCTTGCTGTCCCAACTTGATCGCGCGCCGTTTATAGGCGCCCCCGCCTTTGTCGATGAAGACATAAGCCGACTTGCCGGGATACAGGACGGCTGAGCGCGGCACGGCCAGCACATCCGGGACTTCCGCCCGCACCACGCCTTCTGCGTACATGCCGAACTTGAATCTCCGTTGTTTAACCCCGTACCGCTCAATGACCGGATTGCAGATGTCCGCCCGGACTTTCACCGTGCGTGTCGCCAGGTCCAACATGGGGTCGACAAATGAAATGACGGCTTCGTAAACTTCTCCCGGGATGGACGGCAGGGAGACCATGACCTTCTGCCCCGGCCGGAGCCACGGCAGCTGCTGCTCGTACACATCGAACCGGAACCAGAGGACAGCGGCGTCGGCGATGACAAACAGCCGTTCGCCTTCGGCCACGTATTGGCCCCGCGTCACGTTGCGTTCGGTCACCGTCCCGGCCAGCGGCGCGATCAAATCGGTATAGTAAGGATCGGCATCGCCTTTTTCCACGGCCAGGCCGCCGGTCGGATCGCGCTGCTCGGTCGAACGCGCGGCGCGGGCCATGTAGCGATATTTCTGCTGGGTCAGCCCCGGACTGTAGAACGTCAGCAAGCGTTCGCCTTTGCGGACTTCCAGCCCCGCGTAATCAACAGCGGTTTCTTCCACACGCCCGGCCGCCGGAGCGGAGACGATGGACCGCTTCGCCTCGTTGGCGTCAATCAGGCCCGCCACCCGCAGGATGCGGCGCACGTCCTGCCGTTTGACCTCCTCGGTTTGCACGTTGAGCACGGTAATGTTGTTGGAGCTCAGCACCACCAGATTACCTTCCAGTCCGCTGCCATGCCCGCCTTCGTAAATGGGCGTCAGGTCCATGTCGCAGATCGTGCATTTACCGGGTTGGTCGGACTTGATCCAGGGGTGCATGGAATCCTGATAATAGAGCACGCGTCTGGCTTGCGCGTGCGATGCGGAATGCCCGTAGTGCCGCCAAAGAAACCCTCCAGAAATGCAGGGCACAATCGAAATCAAGAGTAAGCAAACTGTTTTTTTCATTTGATCTCCAGATCCGCTAGCACACAATCGCCGATGACCAGACTGACCTTGCTGCCGCTTTTGAACGTGCCCCGAGGATTGGCAACTGCGGCAAAATAGGTTTTGCCTGCGCTTAACCGATTACCGCTTGGCGGGAACGCGCCCTCTTTGGGCGGCGACGGCATGAAGATCGTCGCGCCGCTGGCCGGATCGAAAACAAAAGCCCGCGTGTTTCCGTTGGCGAGCGAAACCGCTTTCTGCGGATCGACGACTTTGTAGCGCAGGTCCAGCATGGCATTCCCCATCGAGAGGCCAAGGCTGCACACCCGGATGCCCCACCGCGTCTCCAGCGTAGAACCTGCCGGAGCCAACTTGGACTCGCCCACGGCCTGCCGCAGTTTTTCCTGCCGGGCCGCTGCCGAACGCTGCGGCACGGGCGCCATGTGCGGCGTAAATATGAGCGACGCCGGCGCAGCGCCCGGCAGCGTTTGGGTGGCTGGCGGGGCGGCCACAGATGCCGCTGCTGCCAACTGGGCCGGAAAGGCTGGCGCAGGTGTGTCAGAGCTTGGAAGCGAGGGCCGGTTCATGCGGGCTGACGCCTGATGCGCGACAGGCGCAGGCGCTTTCTTCGGCGGAAGTGTTTCAGCGGTTGAATCGGACCGGGTCAATGCCCAGAAAACAAACAACAGCGCTGCCGCGCCGCAGCCCAATAGGGCCACGAACTCCGGCCGAACACGATCATCTGGTTGTTGCGGTTTCATTGCGGTAATTCTCATTTAAGGTCCGGCAGCCTGAAACGGCACATGCGGATCGCCTAACAAGGTGATGCCGTAATAGCACCAGCGATAGGTCATGGGGCTTTTGCTCTCGACCTGTCCGATCAGCGCCTCCTTGCCGAGCTGGTTGGCCATGCCCAAATTGACATGGCCGCGCCGCAGGAGTTCCTTAAAAAATCCGGTCTGAAATTCGCCGCTGTATTTCCATGGGTACTGCGGATCGAACCAGCCGGCCCGGGCATTTAAGATCGCTGCGAACGCGCCGAACCGGTTGCCGTTGATGAGTGTTTCGCCAATGGAGTCGGGCCAGTGCTTGCCATGATCGAACTCGGCTGCGCTGCAGCCCACGCTGCACATGAGAAACGGCCATTGGTTGGTGAGCGCCTTGAGGTCGGTTGTGCGCATCCGCATCAGGGTGTCTGCGCTGCCATGGCCGTTGTAGAGCACCACGTGAGGGGAGCGATTCAGAGCGGCCAGCGCCTCGTTCCTCGTCCATTGCGGCAGCTTCTGGGGCGCGTCATCCAAGGCATCCACATGGAAGCCGTGCAGCAATGACTGCAACGGGTTGTACATGTCTCCGCCCTGGCAGGGGCCGGTGGGGAAGTCGCCCAGAAAAGTGGCCATCAACAGCGCATGGGTGCGATTGGCATTTCCCCCCATTTCATAGCGCACGGTCTTATCCACAAAGTTCTTCACCTGCTCCGGCGTGGCTACCGGCGCGCGGCCGACATAGACTTCGGCCAGCAAATCCACATCGCCCCCATTCTCGCCATCCGTGGCTTCGCCCCAGCGCAAATCGTTATTGCCGTTCCAGGAACCGTCGAGGCACGCATAGTACAGATCGGTCGGCAGGTAGGAGTCCCTGGCGGCGAGATCCGTGCGAACGTGCGCTGTGCGGCAAGGAATGACCGTCGTGCCGCCGCCCAGCAACACATAGCTGATCCCGCACTCCGCGTACGCTTGCCGGATGTAGTTTCGGATTTTCTCCTGAGCGTCCCGCCCGGGAACCGCGTTTGTGATCGTCTCCAGCGTGGCGACCTTCACCGCCAGGCCGTCCTGTTGCTTGCGTTCCACCAGCGGCTGGAAAGCGGCCGCCAGGCTGCTGCTGGTGATCAGCAGGTAATCGCATGCCGTTTTCGCGGGGCTGCCGCCAAGCGGTAGCCCCGTGATGTTATCGGGATTGTCGACAAACGCAGCGACCCGGCTTGCGGCCTGCGCCTGCGAGGGTGGGTGTACGCGCGGCTCCTTTTCTGCCGGCGCCGGCCCCAGATCCAGCCGCAAGGGGACTCGCGGCGTGAACAGTAGTTGCTTGCTGGCCGGTTTGTATTGGACAGGAAAAACCCGCACCAGCGCGATATCTGTTCCGGCCAGCCGTTGAACCGAGATCAATTCTGCGGCAGAGGCGGGATAGGGCGCGTCAGAGGCATAGATGCGCAGGTTGTTGTCAGGGGCAAGATGGACGCGCTGCCTGTCCGGACGCGCGTGCGGCTGGCCTGCAGCCTCGATTCGCCAATGTCCTTCGACCGCGGTGGGTTCGGACATCGGGATTGCCGTAACCTGCGTGACGGTGCATCCGGGAGGCAGTTGCAATCGGGCCGTGCGAAATGGCATGGCGGGTTCGCCGAGGCGATGCAGATGTTCGCAATCCGGCAGCGTGATGCGCGTGCAGTCGCCGGTGGTTGTCAGTTGCGGCCTTTCAAAGCAAAAGTCAGCGGTCAGCACGCGCGGTTGTCCGGAGGGTTCGGCCCGCGCCACAAGGACAAGGCTTAGACACAGGATAACTCCTGCGCCAAGCCCAAACCTGCGAGGGGGGCCAAACTCATAAGTATGCTCTGTTTTCGCGGGTTGTTGCGCGTTCAACTCCTAACTCCTAAATTCTAACTCCTAAATTCTTCTTTGGTGCGCTTCGGTTTCAACTAAACTGAAGCGCACCTCGCGTTCCGGGTTCACTCGACCGTCAAATTCTCCACCTTGAAATCACCCGCGCTGATGGTCACTTTATCGCCGCTCTTCACATGGTGACGCGTATTGGCGAACAGGATAAAGTAGAGCTTACCTGCAACCTGCGGACGTGATGACGGCCGCAGGGGGCCGACACTCGTGTCCGGCACAATGAGTTTTGCGCCAGAGGTCTGATCGAGCAGTGTGGGTTTAGCGTCGGGCTTGGTAAGCGCGGCCGCCTTCTTGGGGTCCACCACTTTGTAGCGGAAATCGACCATGTTGCCGCCGGCCGAGAGAAACAGACCGGAAAACTCGATGCCCCACTTCTGGGTCAGATCTTCGGCAGGCGCGGCAGCGGCCGCGGCGATCGTCACCGTGTTAGATGCGGTCTCCGCCGCCGGCGCGGATGCGGCGGCGATGCTTGCCGCGGCGCACGCGGCCAGCAGGAAGGCCCGTCCTGGGCCGGGGTCGCGCTTGGAACTGCCTGTGCTCGTGTCCATCAGCTTTGTCCCTTCTCCATTGGGCAGCGCCCCCTGAGGAGGAGGCGCTGCCGCAATCACTGGTTGTGTGTTTTCCGTTTTCCCATCAGGGCCCAACCGTCAGCGTCAGGCTCCAAGTTGAAATTCTCCCGTTGGCGCCTGTGGCGGGGATGTCCTGGGCGACATCGTTCACATAGAGCCGCCAGGCGCCCGCCGCCGGCTACAAC
>CAYSXF010000384.1:0-5007 GCA_964434815.1 uncultured Lentisphaeraceae bacterium | reverse complement strand
CACCTCTCTATTCGTCGGCAGCGTCAGATGTGTATAAGAGACAGCCTCTTATGGATCGGCTCTTTGTGTCAGCTTGCCAGCGCTTGCTCGCGCCGGCTTATCTCGTCACGCTGAAGAGCGGGTTCGCGTGCTACAAGCCCGGCGAGACGGTGACGCTCGATGCCGCGATCCGCGCGCCGGCGGGCGTGAGTTCGCTGTCAGTGCGTTTTCGTGTCGGCGATGAGACTGTCAAGGAGGTGCCGGTGAAGGACGGGGTGGCAAATGCGACGTGGCTGCTGCCGTCGGGCTTGCCGGATTTCCGCGAGTTTTCGGCCGAGCTGTTTGCAGATGGGAACCCGGTCGACGTGTTGCGCAGCGGCTTCACGGTCTGGAACGCGGCGCGGATCGCCGAAGGGCCGTCTGTGTTTCTGCGCGACAACTATTTCAGTTTCAACGGGCGTCCGCTCTTCTTCGGCGGCGCGAACACGACGGGCATGATGTGGTACTCGGACAACGAGGACCCGCTGGTCTGGCGGCGCGACTTTGAGCGCATGGGCGACTTCGCCATGAACACGCTGCGCATCCTCCATTTCTCGCCCTTCTGCAACGCGGCAAATCCCACGTCGCGCGGCTCGGCGCTCGATCTTGCGAACAGGCCGGAGAAGCTCTGCCGCCAGACGGACGCTATTGTGCAGCTCGCCCAGCCCAATCAGGTCTCGATCTTCCTCTCATTGCACGACTGGTTCCCGCTGGACCTGCCCGACTCGGAACTGAACGCCGAGAGGGAGTGGGACCGCTTCTGGGCCGGGCGCTACAGCCGCGTGCCGGGAATGATGTACGACATCCAGAACGAACCGGGCACGGCGCTCAACAACACGGCGGTCTTGCGCCCGCTGTTCGAGACGTGGCTGGCGGCGCGTTACGGCTCGGTGCAGGCTGCCCTTGCGGCGTGGCAGGCCTCTGGCTCGAAACCTGAAATCGATTTCGCCGTTCACGCGGCGTCGTGGGACGACCTGCGGGTGCGCGACAACGAGCGCTTCCGCGCGTGGGTCTACGCGCGCTGGCAGCGGGCCAACGGCGAGGCGGTCAAGTCGGTCGCGCCGGACGCGCCTGCCACGGTCGGACACCTGCAAACCCTCACCGCATCTGAAAAGGTTTTGGACACGGCGGGCCTCGATTTCATCAACGTCCACCACTACGGTGCGGTGGACAACCTGCGCGGCGTGCTGAAGCTGATCGACCGCCGCTTCGAGGGCAAGAGCTTCTCGCTGGGCGAATTCGGCTCGAAGGTCGCGCACACGGCGCGCAACAACGGGGCTTGGGGCGATCCCGCCGAAGCCTCGGTCAGCCACTATCTCGCAGTCGGCCACTATGCGCTGGGCATGGGCGCTTCGTTCATGGCGAACTGGAGCTGGAAGGATTTCCGCGACAGCGTCTTCCCGTGGGGCGTCAACCACGCAGATCTCACGCCCAAGCCGGTGGTGGAGGCCTATCGCAACATGATGCTGCTTTTCCGCACGGCCGAGCCGCGCTACGAGCCGCCGCGCCTCTATCTGGTCTTGCCCGACAGCTTCCGCTTCGGCATGGAGCAGGCGCGCATCCACGAGGCGCTCCGCCGATCAGCCGACTGGCTGCTCGCCGCCAACGTCGCGTTCGGCGTCATCAACGAGGAGTCGCTCGACCGTCTGCCCGCCGCCGCGCAGGCGCTGGTCTGGCCGATGGCCGTGTGCCCGAGCGACGCCACATTCGACTGTGTCGCGCGGTTCGTCGGCAAAGGCGGCAGGCTGCTGCTGAGCGGCGACCCGCGTTTCGACGATGCCCGCAAACTGACGCGTCTCGGCCGGCTGGCGGCGTTGGGGCTCGCGCCTGTGGCCGCCATGCCCGAACCGCCTTTCCAGAGCAAGAGCGTGTCGGGCGAAGGGCTGTACCGTCTTTCGCAAAACGGACATGTCTGCTGGTTGCCGCAACCGGTGGAACTCTTGGATGAGGCAGGGAAGGCCGGCCCCGGCTGCTACCGCCGCTTCCTCGATGACGCTTCAGGCGTCGCACGCATCAAGGCATCGGTGGACGACGGCAGCGTGCTGATTTTCGATGTCGCGCTGCGCAACGGGCGCGCGCTGACGGCGGTCAACATGTTGGCGACAGCCCAGCAGGTCGAGATCCCTGCTCACGCGGGCTATCCTGCGATCCGTGCGGGGCTCGCCGCCGGGCGCACGCTCTACGTCATGCTGGACAAAGAGGGCCGCGTGACCGCTGCCGCCGCGCAGGGCGGTCTCGCGGTCGGCGGAGAATCCGTGCTGGCCGGGAGCGGCGACTGCGCGTTCCTCTCGCTGGACGGCAAGGATCTGCGCGGTTCGGAGCAGGTGGTGGTGCTGCCCTTTGGTGCGGGACGCTTCGGGCTGGCGCGTGCGAAAGGGTCTGCGGCGCTGGTCGGCGACGTCGGCGAGTTCTGCGCTGGCAAGTGGGTGACGCTCGAAAAGCAGGCGCTCGTTTCGGACGGTGCCTCTATACACGGCGACGCGGATGTCGCCACAGCCTACGACTTGCGCCTGCTGACATCGACGGAGAGAATGACCATTGCCCGCGAGAATGTGGAGCGGCTGTTGCGGGTCAGGCCATTGAGGTAAAAAGTAACTTAGGCAAGCGTGCCGCCCGCGGAGCGGGAATAAACGGTTGGGTGATGTGTCGAACGATCAACCCCTATTTTAGAAAGGGATTAAATTCGACGGCTTTGACCTTAGCGCCGGGTCTCACCTGCTGCGCACCCTCGGTGATCACCCGGTCGCCGGGCTGGAGCCCGGATGAGACCAGCCACTGGTCGCCGAGCATGCGGTTGAGCGTGATCATCCGTTGTTGGACGATTTCCTCACCGCTCACGATCAAAGCCATAGGCTCCCCCTTCGGGTTGCGGGAGACCGCCTGGCGAGGAATCAGGATGGCATGTTCATTGACGCCGTCTTTCACCACCGCGCGGACAAACATGCCCGGCTGGAGCACGCCGTTCGGATTGGGAAAGACCATCCGCAGAATCGCAGACCGCGTGGTTGGCTCCGCCGATGCGTCGCGGAACTGAATGGCTCCTTCCAGCGGATACTTCGCGCCATCTTCCAAGAGGAGCTGCACGTTGTTCACGCCCGTGCCGTCACTGTTCATCTCTCCTTCATCCAGGCGGTGCTGCAAGCGCAGTTCGGCGGTGGATTGGGGCACATCCACATAGATGGGGTCGATTTGCTGGATGGTGGTAAGGACTATGGGATGGGAGTCGGTGACAAGGGTGTCGTTGGTCACGGCGGACTTGCCGATGCGCCCGGAAATGGGGGCCGTGATTTGGGAGTAACTCAGGTTGTTCCGGAGCGCCTCGAGCGCCGCGCTCGCTCGTTGGACTTCAGCCTCGGCCGCAGCCACTGCCGCCCGGTCACGCTGCACCTGGGCCTCCGTGGCTTTGAGGGTGACCTCGGCCACATCGGCTCTAGCCACGGCTTGGTCGCTGTCGCTGGCGGAGATCGCTTTGTCCTTGAGCAAAATTTCGAACCGCTGGCGGTTCATGTGCGCTAAAGCCACCGTGGCCTTCTGCTGCGTGACGCTCGCAATGCTGGCACTCAGGAAGGTTTTCGCCCGGTCGGCGTCTTTCCGCAGGGCCTCGAGGTTCGCAGCCGCTCTTTCCTGCGCCGCCTTAAACGGAGCGGAGTCAATCTCGTAGAGCACCTGGCCGGCCTTGACGTTAGCCCCCTCCGTAAAGAGACTTTTTTTGATGAGCCCGCTGGCCTGCGGCCGGACTTCCGCAATGAGGTAGGGAGATGTGCGGCCGGGTAGCTCTGCCGTCAGCACGAGGGTCTGCGGGACGACAGCGACCGTCGCCACTTCCGGCGGCGGAGGCGGAGGAGCCGGGAGTGGCGCCGCTTTCGGCTTTTGATCGCAGGCCGTCAGCAAAAGCCCGCAGAGAAGAAGCGCGAAGACCGTAGCACATATGCGGAAAGTCAAAACGATTCGGTTCCGCCGAAGCTCTCCGGCGTTCTTGTTTTCGAGTGTCGCTATCATTCCGCTTGCTCTCTCCTTTCCCCACATAGACGTCACGACCAAAAAGCGTCGATGATCGCGGACATCGGTAAGTGTGACACAGGCCCGCAGACGGCACAAGGGTAAGTTTTCTGCGACCCGGCAAGCTGTCAGCCCAATGTTGCGTGAACTCGGGGTGAAGAAGGTTGCCAATAATAGTAGCCAATAATAGCAGTGACTTTCTCGTCAGGAAGAACTAACATCAGATCATGAAAATTAAAATACACGAATTCAAGTTGATTGTTCCTGAACGTACAGGAGATGAAGGTGGAGGAGTCGGACAGTACGTGCTCTCTAATAGTTTCCTTACTATTCCCGAGCAAATGTTGAACCAACAAGCTGTCGTTGAGACGTTACTTGACGGGGTCAATGGGATCAATGAGTGCTGTAGCCGTATCTATGTCGAAGGCAACAATTGGCTTGTGCTCGGTGACATCCGGTCAGTTTGCTATACGAATGATATTCTAGTCGTTAAATATTGAAACGTGTGGAAGCTGTTCTGCGCAAGTGAAAGATCGGTTCGGCTCTGTGGTAAGGTTAAGTCGCTGACCTCAAGCAGACTTCGAGAGCTGGCCGCCTTTAACAGTCTTTTATTGTATGGCCGCAAAAAAAGCGATTGGTCCTTGACTTTAGGCTGTTTTCGGTGAAATTATAAACGATACATTATTGAGTTAGTTTGGCGAAGGCAGGAGTTGTTTAGTAAAGTGAGGTGGTTGTGAGAATTAAGTCTTATTGTGTCAGCGGGTTGTCTGTCGTTTCGGCGTTCATGCTATCTTTTGCTTTAACGGCATCCGCCGCCAACGGTGTCTGGAATGGAACACAAACCGCGTACTGGACGAACAGCGCGAACTGGAGCGCGTCTCCCTATCCGTCCGGCAGCAGCGAGACAGCCTCTTTTACCAACTCAGGCAACGGACAGACCGTGATCAACTTGAATGGGCTGGCGAGCATCAAGTACATCACGTTCGATTC
>CAYSXF010000383.1:0-5010 GCA_964434815.1 uncultured Lentisphaeraceae bacterium | reverse complement strand
TAACCCGCTCTAATGACGGCATGACATGCAGTGCGGTGTAAGGAGCGGCGCGGCTTCCCGCGCCGGCCGGAACGCGAAGGCGTCCCGCGCCGAATGGCGCACGAACTTATGCCGCTGTGTATAGAATTGACGCGGCTGGCTCGGGCTCCGACCTACGGCAGCTTCTATCGCGCTTGGAGCAGCGTGCCGCCGTTGCCGTGCAGAACGGTCAGGATGCCGCTGCCGGAGAAGTGCTCGTCGCTTATCACACTTGCGCCGCTGCCCGTCGCGCCATAGGTGCTAGCTGGCCTCTGCTTGTCGCCAAAGAAAAGATAGCCCACGGTCTCGTTCACGCCAAGCGCCAGATTCACCTTTGCGCCGCCGCCATCCGCGATCCGTACCATCGCGTTGTTGGCGATACTGACCGAGTTCGAGAGCGTTAAGGTGCCGGCGGCCACAGTGATGTTCGTGCTGTTGACGCCGAGCGTGCCGGTGCTGCTCACAACGAGCGAGCCGTTGCTCACAGTGAAACCGCCGTAGGTGGTGTTCGTGCCTGTCAACACCAGCGTGCCGGTGCCGGTCTTTACCAACGACACAGCCCCTTGGATCACGCTGTTGGTGGTGCCAAACGTATTCACAGCAGTGGTGTTGAGGGTGAGGGTGGCGGCGTTAGCACTCATGATCCTCTGTGCGCCAGCTCCGGGATAATGCAGCTCGCCAAGGCCGGCGATGGTTTGGTTGAAGCCATTGAGATCGAAGTTGGCGTCTCCGACACTGTCGCTTTTGCCGATGGTCAGTGTTGTGGTTGCGGGCAGCGCCTCAGAAATCCCGATCCTGAGCGTACCGTAAGTTAGAGGGGTAGCACCCCAGATGTTGCTAGCGGTGTTGACGATCCAGGTGCCGAGGTCATTCCGGCCCAACGACGTCGATCCAATGCTCACCCGGCTGTTCTGGACAACGGTTCCGTTTCCGCGGATTGAGAGGCTCCCGGCCGTGCCCGTGATGGTGTCGGCAGATGAGCCGCCGATGACCAAGGTGCCGCCCGTGAAGTCGCAGTTCAGATACGCCTGCCCATTGCCCGAAAGGACGATGTTTCCGTCCCACGTGTTGGTGCCCGTGGCTTGGATACAGTGCAATCCCGTGCGGTAACTGCCCGACGTAACGAGGGTGAGCGTCTCGTCAGTGATCGTCACGCCGTTGGTCAGCGCCACCCGGTTTTCCGTGTTGGCCGCAAGGCCGCCCCAATTGACCGTGGTTCCCGCTGCGGTGGAGCCAAGAGCCATGTTGTTGTTGACGACCAGAATCGTGTTCGAGACGCCGCCGACGCCGACCGTGGTCACGCCGCTGTAGGTGTTCGAACCGGAAAGCGTCACGGTGGTGTTAGGCGTGGTTACGTTCAGCGCGCCGGCGCCGGCGAGGATGGCGCTGACGGATCCCTTTTTCAGTTCAAACGAGCCGGTTGTGGAGAGCGTGCCCGACGAGCCGGTGATCTGACCGCCGCCGTCCAGCGTGACGGTGCCGACGGCGTCCGAGAACGAGCCTAGCGCGAGAACAGCGTTTGTGCCGTTGACGGTGACCGCGCCGGTGCCGATGGCGTCATTGGCGCCGTAGGCCAGCTTGCCCGCGCTGACGGTGGTCGCGCCGCTGTAGGTGTTCGCGAGCGCGAGGGTCAGGGTGTTCGTCCCCTGCTTGGTGAGCGTGGCCGCCCCCGCGATGCTGCCGGCACCGGAGAACGTGTAGGGCTTTACGCTGTTGCTCACAACGACGGACACAGGCTGCACGTTCGTTGTCAGGTTGATGGCGGGGATGGCGGAGCCGGTGTCGTTGAAGGTCACGCTATCAAGGTCGTAATAGACATCCGCGCTGCCGCCGTTGTTCCACAGCGAAGAGGTGCCAATATCCCAGAGATTGCCGCTGCCGTCGCCGACCCAGGTCAGGTTAGCCGAGCCGGCCCCGCTCCCGGAAGCCGTGAGGATCACGTTGGTCCCGCTGACGGTCAAAGCCAAGTTGCGCGCGGCCACGTCGAGGCTGAGGCTGCCCGTGCCGTTTGTCGCTGCAAAATTCATCAGGGTGTAGACGCCCGCCGGCAGCGTGCCGTTCAGGAGATTCAGCTTAACGGTGTTGGTTCCGGTGAGCGTCAGCACGCCAGCCGCGCCCGTGCCGCTCAGGGCGATCACATCGTTAGCGCCGCTGCTCGGCAGGTCAAAGAAGAGCGTGTTGCCATTCAGCGTGAGCGTGTTCTGGAGGGTCAGCGTGCCGACCACCGCGCTATCGCCCGGAAGCAGAGCCGCGCCTGCGGCTCCCGTCACCGCGCCACCGACGATGCCGCTGCCGCCCAGCGTAGCGCCGCTATCGACCAAAACGCCGCCAGAGCCGGTGCCGCTGCCGGTGGGGTTGTTGACCAGCAGCGTGCCGCCGCTCACTTCTGTGCCGCCGCTGTAGGTGTTGGCATTCGTGAAGACAAGGGCTCCATTGCCCATCTGGATCACGTTACCGGAACCGACGACCGCGAGACCGCCGAAATCGACCCCCTGCCTGACCGTGTTCGAGCGGTTGAAGGCGAGCGTGCCGTTGTTGGTGATGCAGCTACGGGATGAAACCGAACCCGCCGTACCGCCGTTGCCGAGCTGGAGAACCCCCTGCAAAATAATCGTGCAGTAATTCGTGTCGGCGTTGGCATTGGTCACCGTCGCTAAACTGTACGTGTTGGCACCCGTCAGGATCTGCCTTCCGGTCCCTGTCTTTGCAAGCCTGGCTTTGTCTCCCGCATAAACGCCCGAAAAGACCGCGTCTGTCGTGTTGTCCCCGCCGACCGTCAGGGTCATCCCGGTGCCAGTTCCGCCCGCCTTCCCAAGCACGCTGCCCGAGCCTGCCAGAGAGCCGATGGTGTCGCTCATGCCGCCGCCGAAATTATAGGTGAACGTGCCACCCGCATTGACGGTGACACGGGCGGTATCTGCGATGGTATTGCCTGTGGCGTTTGTGACGATGCCGCCGTTTACCGTCAGATTTGTGCTGACCACGTTAGCAGCGACAAGCGTGACCGTGCCGCCGTTGACAGTCATGGCGCCGCTCCCCGACGCGCCGGCCACGGACAACGCCACCGTCCCCGCAGAGGTCGTCAGTCCGCCGGAAAAGGTGTTCGCCGCCGCCAAGGTCACGGTACCGGCTCCGTTCTTAGTGACACTGAAGGCGCCTGTAATAGGCCTGTTGACGGTTAGCATCCCCGAGCCGTTGTGGTTAATCACCAAGTTGTCGGCTAGGACGACGTTGCCGCCCGCAACACCCACCACAAAATTGCCAGCGGCCCCGCTTGTTACCGTGAACTCGGCATTGCCGCCAACGGTGTCGGTGTCGAAAGTCAGATTCGCCGCCGTCGTCCCCGTGAGCGTCGTGGCTAACCGCATAACGGCGGCGCTGTCCGCATCGTCGTTGAAGGTCAGCGTGCGGACCGTGCGTGCAGACTCGAGGAAATTTGTCGGCAGGTTCAATGCCCCGGGCTGATAGAACGCGATGTCGGTTGTGCTGTCGAAAGCTGGAAGTGAATCGCCGACCCAGTTGGATCCCTGCCCCCATCCGGAACTGACCAGCGATCCGCCGTCCCATGTGTTCGTGACGGCCGAAGCCGTCACGGCAGACAGCGCCAGAAATGCGAACACAACGTCTAACGCTTGTTTACGAGCATCCATATCCCACACCTGCTGGCTCACTTCTCACCTCCTGCTTTTCATGTATGAACAGAACCAACCTATAGCGGTATGACACCCGCAATCAGCCTGGCAGGGACACCTCCCCGAAGCGTCCGCGGATGTTTCGGGGAACCGTCGCTACCAAAGATCGTGGTGTTCAATACATCTTACAGCACGCGGAGCAAGGTGCCGCCTTTGCCGTGCAGGACGGTCAGGATGCCGCTGCCAGCGAAGTGCTCGTCGTTGATCGTGCCAGCCCCGCTGCCCGTCGCGCCATAGGTGCCTGCGCTCTTCTGGGTGTTATCGAAATAGAGGCTGCCCACGGCTTCGTTCACACCGGCTGCCAGACTGACCTTCGCGCCGCCTCCGTTCGCGATGCGGACCATCGCATTGTTGGCGATGCTCACCGAGTTCGAGAGCAAGAGCGTGCCTGCGGCTACGGTGATGTTCGTGCTGTTGACGCCGAGCGTGCCGGTGCTGCTCACCACGAGCGAGCCGTTGCTCACGGTGAACCCGCCATAGGTGGTGTTCGTGCCGGTCAGCGTCAGCGTGCCGGTCCCCATCTTGACCAGAGACACTGCACCCGTGATGGTGCTGCCCTCTGTGCCGAACGTGTTCGCCGCGCTGTTGCTGACGATCAGCGTGGCCGGGGCAGCGCTGGTGATCCGCTGGAATCCGTTCGAAGACAGCATGTGCAGTTCACTGAGACTGGCCACGGTCTGGCTCTTGCCGTTGAGGTCGAACGTGGCTTGGTTATTGATCCCGCTGTATTTGCCGATGCTCAGAATCGTTGTTGCCGGCAGCGCGTCCGAAACGCCGAGCTTAAGTGTGCCTTGAGCGAGATTCATGTTGAGCAACGTATTGCTGGTCGAGTTGAGGGTGAACGTGCCTGGGTCGTCCCGGTTGATCGCTGTCGCCCCGATGCTGATCCGGCTGTTAATGGTCACGTCTCCGGCCCCGCGAACAGAGAAGCCGGCAGAGGAAGTGGTGGTGATGGTACGATCCGCAGACAGGCCAACGATCAAGGTTCCGCCTGGGGTATCCGAACCGAGATAGGTCGCTGTGCCGGCAAGGACAATGTTGCCGTTCCACGTGCCGCTGCCGCTGCCAAGGGTATAGCGCAAGGCCGCTCGGTTGCCTGATAGGCCAGGGCCCAGCGTGAGCGTTTCATCCGACACCATGACCCCGTTGCCAAGAACCAGTCTGCTTTCCGTGCTAGCGGAACCGCCGTTAACGAGGGTCCCCGCGGCGGTAGAGCCTAATGCCATGTTGTTGTTCACGGTCAAAACGATATTCGGGCTGTCTCTTATACACATCTCCGAGCCCACGAGACAGGCAGAAA
>CAYSXF010000382.1:1944-5022 GCA_964434815.1 uncultured Lentisphaeraceae bacterium | reverse complement strand
TACACCTCTCTATTCGTCGGCAGCGTCAGATGTGTATAAGAGACAGCCTCTCCTTCGACCGCTCCAGCCAAACCGACGGCTACGCCGACAACGACCTCACACGCGCCACTGCGGGAGGGCGCGTCGGAGCCGTGAGCGACGCCCTGCAAGGCGACCTCATCACAGCCACCTCTTGGCGCGAATTCGGCGCGCGCGGCTTCTATGGCACCGCACCTTCGTATCCAGCCGAGGAGCGCGTGCAGGACGCCCTCGTGGCCGGATCGCTGCGCACCCTCGACGATCCGCTCAATCCCGCGCGCCTCACCGCCGCCTGGCGACGCACCGACGACACCTATTGGCTCGACCGCAACAACCACGCCTTTTACGAGAACGACCACACCACCGACTTCTTCGCACTCCACGGCGACACGCGCCGCACTGTTTCGGAAGCCTTCTCGGTCGACCTGCGAGGGGATGGCGACCTCGAAACAATCGACAGCTCCTCACTCGGCGACCACACCCGCAGCCACGGCTCATTCGCAGTTCTGCCCAACTACACCGTCGATGCCCTGACCTTCACGCTTGGCGGCTCACTCGATGTCTTTTCCACCGACACGCCCGCATGGTTGCCCGCCGCCGGTGTCGAGTGGGCGCTCTCCGACGCGCACACCCTTTTTCTAACCTATACCGAGGCTGTGCGTCTACCCTCCTACACGGAACTCAACTACGAGTCGCCTTCCTCTCTCGGCAACGCGGGTCTCGACCGTCAGCAGACGCGCACAACAGAACTCGGATGGAAGGGCCAAGCGGACATCTTCAAATGGAAGACCACCCTTTTTTATGAAGACGGCAGGAACATTGTCGATTGGATCCGCATGGCCCCCGGCAGCCGCTGGACTGCCGTCAACCTCGACGACGTGCACGCGTATGGTTTAGCCGCCGACGGACGCGCGGCGCTGACTGCTGACACGGACGTCGGCCTCGACCTGCTCGCTCTCGACAAGACCTGCGATACCGCGTTCTACTCCAGCCGCTACGCCTTGGACTATCCAGACGCTTCGACCGGCGCGACGCTGCGACACAGCCTCACGCGCGACCTGCTCATCCGTCTGCGCCAAGGCGTCTCCAAATACGAGAGCAATTCGGTCCGGGAGCACGACGACTGGTTCCTGAACACCTGCGCGGAACTCCAGTGGCGGCTGCCGCGCGTAACGGGCTTCACGCTCAACGCGGGCGTGGACAACCTGCTCGACGACGACTTCCAGATCTATCCCGGCCAAGAAGCCGTCGGGCGCCGCTTCTTCGGCTCCCTCGCCTATGCGTGGTAGAGACAAGGGACGCCTCCCCGCAGGCGTCTGCGACGGGTTCGGGGAACCCGCCCTACCAGAACTTCTGAGTGCCGGTCAGGCCCTATTATCCCAGCGCGATCGCGGCCACGATCAGCGCCGCAGCGACCGGCGCACGCCATGGAACACGAAAGAAAAATGGCGACGCAATCACGCACGTGCCGATGACGCAACCGGCCAACCATGCGCCGAAACCGGTTGTCCGTCCGAAGAAAAGGCAGACCGCCGTAATGGCCGCGTAGCCTCCGCACAGCAGCGCGCCGCCGACGGCGACCGCCTGCCACCGCACCAGCTCCGCCTGCGAACTCACCACGAGGTCTTCGTCGGACTGCGGCGTGAGCAGCAGCCCCACACCGATAGCAAAAAGAAAACCGAGTGCCGGATGCACCCTCCTCGCCGCTTGCGCGAGCGCCGCCCAATCGGGCCAAGCCAGAAACGCGAGTGTGACGGTCAGCAGCGGAGGCAACACCAGCAACAGCACACACACGGCACGCCGCCAAACAGGCTGCCACACCTGCTCGCCGCAGTATGGACAGACGCGGTAGTACCGCCCAGGCTCACGCCCGCACGACACGCACATGCCTGTTATTAGCACACTCTTCACGCTCGCTTCGCTCCCTTGATCAGTTTGTTAGACTGTAGACTGTTAGGCTGTTAGGAAAGCTGAAGCCGCAGGAAACAAGCATCCGCTTCCGGCTAACAGTCTACAGCCTAACAGCCTTCTTCCCTACTGCAGGATCGGCGGGACAACCTTGCCTTCTGCCTGGGCCAGCAGATCCTGCTCGTGGCCGTGGAAGAGCCCATTGGAATCCATCCATATCTCGAGCCTGCGCATCTCGTCGTCAGTGAGCTTAACATCATGGTGGCCGGCTTTGAGCATCGCGTATAGCTTCGAACCTTTCGCGCCGAACTGGCCAGGAATGGTGTAGGGCTCCGTCCAGTCCGCCGGATCGTAGAACTTCACAAATGGACGCAGGTTGCTGAAAGAAGTGAACCAAAAGTCCTTGTTCTTGGCGAAGTCGCCGCGCCGCAGATCAGGCGCTTTGCCCTTGCGCTGCTCGCCGTGGCAGGCCATGCACTTGGCGTCGAGCACCGGCTGCACGAGCCGGGAGAAGTGGAAGGGGTTCGTGCCATCCATCTCCGGCACGATCTTAGACGGCGCGCGCTTCATGGCCAGGGGAGACGCCTTGGGCGGCGTGCGGGCGGAGCCGACGCGCTGATCGTGGCAGCCGTTGCACATGAGCGTCTCGCCCGGGGCGGTGTAGGCCACGCTGCGCATGCCCTGCACGGCACAACCGTTCTCGTCGAGCGCGTGGAAGAGCACGGGCACGTTCACCGGCTGCTCCCAGTACGCGCTGCCGTCCTCCTCCACCGGCACCGTACCCAGCACCAGCTTCGCACCTTTCTGGCTGCCGAAACCGATGCGCGGGTGATCCGCATTCGGCGTGGTCTTGGGCAACACCTGCCAGATGCGCAGCGCCTTGATCTTGGTGCCTTCAGGGAAAGGCCGGCGCGTATTGTAAACGTTGATCAGCCCGACCTTCGCGAACTTGGGCAGATCCTCCGGCGGGATCGGCACGGGCTTCTCGCCGTTGTCGAGGCGAGGCCGACCAACCAACGTCGCGTGAGCCAGCACGGGCGGACGCGTGCGCGGCTGCAGCGGCATCGGGCTCAGACAGGAGATCAGCGGATGCTCGTAGATCGGGATCTTGTTGCCGAACACGTCCAGCAGCGTGATCGCATAGCGCCGCTT
>CAYSXF010000382.1:0-1844 GCA_964434815.1 uncultured Lentisphaeraceae bacterium | reverse complement strand
AGATCGGGATCTTGTTGCCGAACACGTCCAGCAGCGTGATCGCATAGCGCCGCTTCGCGCTGTCGATGACGCCGTACTGCGCGTTGGCGTCGCCGTCGTACACGCAGAGGAAGTACTTCTCGCTGAGCGGCCACGGCGAGGCGTAGGCCCCCGAGCCCTTGCTGAAATAGAACTCCGCCTCTGGGAAGAGCTGGTCGGGCGTCACGCGCTTGACCTGCGCCATCGCGTCGTCGTCCGCCACAGTCGGGTCGATCAGGAGCACCGAGCCGCGAGCCTCGGTGTGGTGGCCCGCCGCGATCGCGACGTACTTCGGCGAGCCAGGCACCGCCCGCACGTCCATCTCCATCATCGGCGCGGTACGCAGCGAGGCGTGCGTGTTGCCGTTGATGGTGCGCGCGTCGCGTCCGTCCGGGAAAGTGGTCCACGCGTGGTGCGCCTGGTTAAAGCCGCGGTCCACATAGTCCCAGCGCGTGTAGGCGATCATGCCGTTGTTGTCTACGCTCGGCTGCCACTCGTTAGTCTCGTGCGGGCTGAGGCGCACGATATCCGTGCCGTCCTCGAACATCGTGTGCAACGTGAAACTCGGCACAGGCCGGCCGTGGCAGCGGCCAAAGCCGCCGCGCCGTTCAGAGATGAAGGCGATGCGCCCATTGGGCAGCCAGCAGGGGTCGAGGTCGTTCACGATCCCGTCGGTGAGTTGCACCAGCCCCGAGCCGTCCGCATTGCACCGGAAGATGTGGAAGGTCGTCTGCTCGTTCCAGACGCGGATCTGCGGTTCGCCGTCGGTGTAGCAGAAGAGAATCTGCTTGCCGTCGAATGAGACGTCGGGACCGAGGTATCCGCCATTGCCGAGCTTCTGCCCCTTGCGGGCCCCGGCTTCGATCACCGAGTTTTCGATCAGGTTGCGCACGGCCGGCGCGGCCGACCATGGGTTCTCCAGCACATAGAGACCGTTGCCCTGCGTGGTGCCGTGCACGGTGGCATGGAAACCGAAATACTGGTCGCACATGTGAACGCCCCACTGGAACTCGTCCGGCGGCAGCGCTTCGCGCGTGATAAAAAGAATTTTCGAAATTGACTTCAGCAGCGGGTTGGCGAAGGCGACGGACCGGCGCAGCGCCTGCGCCTGTTTGAACAGCGTGAGACGCGTTTCGGCATCGGCCACTGCGACGGTCTGCGCCGACTTCTCCAACGCCGCGAGCTCTCCGCCGGCGGCAGCCAGATCGGCCTGAGCCTTGAGATCCTCGTACAGCGCTCGCGTGCGACGCAACACCACATCCAGCGGATCGCGGTCGCCGGGCAGAACCGCCGCATTGCGGTTAGCCGCCTGCTCGATGCGCGTGGCCTCGTCGGCGATGCCGCCCGTGGCTTTTGGCTTCTGCGTCAGTTCCCGCTCCAGTATAAGGTACTCTTTCACCACGCCCGCGCCGTACTTGGCCATCAGTGTCGCGAACCGTTCGCGCGCCGCCGGGTCAGGCACGCCCGCCAGCCTTAATTCCTTGAGAAAATCAAGCGAAGGAATGCCGGCGTACACAATGAACTGCACGGAGCTGGGTCCCGGATGTCCCTGTTTCACGCCGGAATCGTCGAGTGCTGCGAAAGCCACAAATTTCTCCGC
Source organism: uncultured Lentisphaeraceae bacterium (assembly GCA_964434815.1). Lineage (GTDB taxonomy): Bacteria > Verrucomicrobiota > Kiritimatiellia > RFP12 > UBA1067 > CAYSXF01. The sequence continues at coordinate 226 of CAYSXF010000382.1, read as the reverse complement.
GCCGTCGGGCACGCGGTACACCAGAAGTCCAGGCGCATGAGTTCCGATGCCGTCGGCGTAGTCCTTGCCGAGCACCTTGAACCCCTTGCCGGACACGCCTTTGTTCTTGACCGAGCTGTTCCAGCCGCACTGCTCGTGAACCCAGTCGGTCTGGGAGAGCCGTTTTTCGCCGAACGAGCCCGTAAACCGCGCGTCAAGCCAATCCGAGTGGTCGCACGCGTAGCTG
>CAYSXF010000381.1:0-5046 GCA_964434815.1 uncultured Lentisphaeraceae bacterium | reverse complement strand
ACGTCATGAGCCCCGACCGGATCAGCAGCCCCCAATGCGCCTTCACCGTGAACGCCCTCAGCACCTTTCGTTCGATGTTCGGCGTTCGGCGTTCGGCGTTCGATGTTCGCATTTGCAGACCCTCCGACCTCTGATCTCAGTTCTCCGATCTCCGACCGCATCCCGTCCGACTGATCCACCCCGCGCCAGTCCCGTTCCCAGAGCAAGCAAGCCTGGTTGGTCGCTTCAATCAGCTTGTCGCCGCTTTGCGGGCACATTCCGGCCGGCCACATCGCGCCGCAAGAACAGAACAGCCCGCACTCGCCGCATCGGTTCATCCGTCAACCTCGCGCCCTTGCGCCGTTGCGTTAGATTCCGATTCGCGAAATTCGCGTGTTTCGCGGTTAACTCTCCCAACCAATGACCAGTGACCAATGACTCTCTTCATCACTCTCCTCGTTCCACCAGATAATCAACGCCCTCGCGCAACGCGCACTCCACCGGCGGCAGCCGACGCGACTCGCACCAAAGCACCACGGCCGCCACGCACCGCCGCAAAACATCGTGGTCCGCATGCCCCCCGTCCACGGTCGCGACGACCCCGCCGCGTGTAGCAGAAAGCCACTCATCGGGAATTGCTACACCAGCCGCCTGCGCCCGGTAGATGTTGTTCGGCCGCGTGCACAGATCGAGCCAACGCGAAATCGTCTCATCAACCGAGCGGGCGCAGACAGCAGCCCGCTCGTACAAATCCCGGTTCATCCGGACTTTCGTCTGCCGCTCAACCCTCTGAGCGGCCAGCGCCCGCGCGATCATCTCCCGCGACGTGATTTTCTTGGGCCACTTTGCCATCACATCCCCATTCGCGCTATTTGCGTGTTTCGCGGTTAAGAACACTTCCCACCAATGACCAATGACTAATGACCATCTCGACCCTGCGGCTCCCGCTCCTTGTCCGGATCATCCGCCTCAACGCCATGTTCCTTCCTGAACGCCCACCACGTCCGCGCCGCCGCCCAGGCGAATAAACACAAGAGCCAGAGCAATCGAAGAAATTTTCTCATGTTTCGCCTTTCCGTTTCTCCCTGGCGACGTTCGGAAACCCCAAACAGCGGAGCGGGCAGGGGCAGTGCGGACTTAGATTTTTGAGGTGTACTCACCGTCCGCCGGAGGCGGCAAAGAGCTCGTCCGCATCGCCCCCTGCCTCGGAGCAAGCCCCGCAGCATTCGCCGCACAGATAGGCGTCTTCGTCGGTCTCATAGGCCTCTCCCTCGAAGATCGGCTTGCCGCACACCTCGCACAGCGCGACAAACGCCTCGTCGCCGACCGTCTCAACGGTCGCGCCTGGAAAAAGATTCCGGAAGCGCAATATCGCTTCCGCCGTGTCCGCCGTGTCGAACTCGACTTTGTGAAAACTTCTGCCAGTCACTTCCATCATGGGTGCCTCCTTTCCTTAACCTTCCGTCGGCTCGATCTCAATGCCGTGGTCGCCCGTCAGCGCGATCCACAGATTCGCGATCTTCTCAGCCAGTTCCTTTTGTTTGGTCCACCCGTGTTTCTTGTCCAGGAGCTGCAATTCAACAGTGTGGACAATGCCGGTGCCGCCGTTCATGAGCGTGTACCCGCCCACATAAAGCCCCGAGTTGGTGTGACGCACGCGGTACAATTCCGCCGCTTTCCCGCAGCCGCTCTCAGCCTTGCCCTTGGTCATGACTCTCCTCCCTCCATTCACTATCATCGCCAGTTCTCGGCATTCCCGGCCCGCGCCTCGGCTCGAAAGCTTCGGCGCGTGGGGTGGGGGCCTCATTCTCCAGCCAGTCCCTCACGTCCGCGCAGCGGAACACGATGCGCGACGACCGGCTGTTCGGGTTTTCCTTCCGGGCGCGAACGAGACCGGCTTTGCCCAATTCCAAAAGCTTGCCACGGGTCACCCCGTATAGAGCCGACACAATAGGGGCAGTTCCCCAGATCGGTTCCACCTGCAAGATAACCGTCATGCGAAACCTCTTTCTGATAGGTTGTGACATCGTGTGATATGAAAGCGTGAAAAAAAAGATGCGCCGATCAAATGCGGCCAGTCCGGATCACCGCAAACCGCCGCTACGCTTTCCGGCTTGCCTGCCGGTTCGCCCGACATCCTCATCCTTCTTCGCTAATCACTTTGTTGTGTGATTGTGCCCCATTGTGTGATATAAATTGATTACAAAAAAAGGTCATCTGACCTGACCGGTTGCGACGCTCGCATTTCGCTATCCGGTCCACTTCACCCACGACCTCGCGAGGAACGGAGATCGTGATTTTCACGTACATGGTTTCGGATTGTTTCATAGTCACACGGTAACTTTTTATATTATGGCAGGCAAGAGAAAAGGTGACATTTACAAATGAAATTTCCCATATTGTCATACTCAATACTTTAGTGTTATACTGGGTATCAAAAGGAGATAACTATGAAGTACCACCCCGTGCGCTCGAAAGAATCAGTTCAGATCAGCATCACCGTTCCCAAAGAGCTGCTGAAACAGATCGACGAAATAACCCTCCTTGAAGACCGCAACCGCTCGAACATGATAACGGTCATACTGAAAAGCGGCATCGCCAACTACAACGCGAAGTCCGCCGCCTCGGCAGTCAAGAAAGAAGGCGCAGCCCAGGAACCCAAATGAGACGGGCCACGCTCATGCGCCAACCGGTCATTCAACATGCCGTTCATGCAGTCGCTACGCAGCCGGAACGGACCTCCTTCCCGGCGGCTTCGTCGCTCTACGGTATTTCTTTCTAACCTCAGCAAAAACGGTATGGGTAAGGTATGGGAAAACAGGGTTAAACGACTTAATCGGAACGCGAAAAAGCGTCTTTTTATCGTCATTTGTAGCCAAAAACAACCAAAAAACCATCAATACTGAAAAAGTGGCGCGTTCGACCCTCCTTACCTCCACCACTTCTAAATCTGAAAAAACCGCGCAAACACTGATGTTTACGCGGTTTTTTGTTGTCTGCGGCAAACGGTGTCGCACGGTCACTGGCGTCCAGTGGGTGCAGCCCTGACGGATGTCCAAGCCGCCCAGCCGTAAAATCGAATGGCAGCCCAGAAACGGGCTTGAACTGGATTAATCGTGTATGTTACCGTTCAACCACTTTTGGAAGTGCGGTGCCCCGTCTGACGGTCAGACGAGACTAGCCGGGCTTATCCGGATGAGAATCAAGAAAAGAGGGGCCAAGAATGGAAAAACAGAAAAAGGCAACGACTTCGAAAAAAACAGCCGCGCCCGCGAAGCCGGCTGGAATGGCGGCGGTGTACGCCAAGGCGCTGAAGGCGGCGGGGCTCACGTATGAAGCGCGCGAGGACCGGCTGATTGTCACAGTGAAGGACAACACCTTCATCCTGATGATCGACGAGCGGGAGCCGGAGCGTTTCTCGCTGATCAGCGGCTTTACGCTGGAAAAGATCAAATATCCGATCGAGATTTTCGAGGAGATGAACCTGACTATGCTGACGACGCCCTACGTGCGGGTCTACAGCGAGCCCGCCGAAAAGAAAGGCGAGTATGTCGTCCTTTTCGAGGTCAGCCAGATTTGTGCGAAGGCCCAGATTCCGATGCTGCTGAAAGTGGGTATGGAGACGATTTCCAAGGCGATGGAAATGTTCGGCGACATGAATTAGCTGAGGATTAAGATGCGGCGAGTGGCGTTGCTTGTTCTGGCAGGTTTGGGAATCTTCGCCAACGTTTTCGACCCGGCGTTCGCGAGCGCGGCGGAGCGCTTGCCGAACGTCGTCGTGATTTTGGCGGACGACTACGGCTACGGCAGTTGCGGCTGTTACGGGGCGGACGGCAAACTGATCCGCACGCCGAACATCGACTGCCTCGCGCGGGAGGGCCGCCGGTTCACGGATGCCAACACGACCTCCTCCGTTTGCTCGCCGACGCGATACTCCCTGCTGACGGGACGGTACTGCTGGCGCACCTCGCTCAAGTATGAAGTTCTGGGCACATTTTCGCCGCTGCACATCGAGACGAACCGCCTCAACCTGGCGTCGCTTCTGAAAAGTCACGGCTACGCGACGGCCGCCGTGGGCAAGTGGCACCTTGGCTACGGTACGGCGGACGACTCGCCCAAATGGCGCACCGACTACACGGCCGAGCTTTCGCCCGGCCCGCTGGACATCGGCTTCGACTATCACTTCGGTGTGCCCAGCAACCACGGTGACCTCACCGGCGTCTTCGTCGAAAACCGCTTCGTGTACGGTCTGCGCTCTGGCAAGATACCCGCGAACATGAAGCCGATCGGCCCTGTGCCGGACGCTGACAACTTCAAGGCCACCTACGGGCCGGAGGACACCGAGAACGGAAAAGGCAAAGTTCTTGATATCGACGCTCCGCGCCGCAGGAACGAGCGCGTGATGGCCACGCTCACTGACCGCGCGGTCCGCTGGCTCGAGCGGCAGCCGAAGGACAAACCGTTCTTCCTCTACTTCACGCCGGTCACGGTCCACAATCCCGTCACGCCCGACAAAGATCTTGCGGGCAAAAGCGCGGCTGGGCCCTACGGCGACTGGATCCACGAACTCGACCGCAGCGTCGGCACCATTCTCGACACGCTGGATAAGCTTGGTGTGGCGCAGGATACGCTGGTCATTTTCACAAGCGACAACGGGGGCGTGCGCGAGCCGCAGAAGGCCGACAGCCCGCAGACGCAGGCCCTGAACGCCGGGCTCAAAATCAACGGCGACTGGCGCGGCGGAAAGCATCATATTTGGGAGGGCGGTTTCAAGGTGCCGTTCATCGTGCGCTGGCCGGGCAAGGCGAAGCCGGGTTCGGTCTGCTCGCAGATGATCAGCCTTGCGGACGTGCTGGCGACCACATCGGCAATTGTGGGCGATCCGCTGCCTGCGCCGGACAAGGCGGCGGAAGACAGTCACAACGTCCTGTCCGCGATCCTCGGAGACCCGGCAGAGCCGATCCGCAGTGACATGATTGTGCACAGCGCGGACGGCGTTTTCGGAATCCGCAAGGGGCCTGTCTCTTATACACATCTCCGAGCCCACGAGACAGGCAGAAAACTCGT
>CAYSXF010000380.1:0-5052 GCA_964434815.1 uncultured Lentisphaeraceae bacterium | reverse complement strand
TCCGGTACATTCACGGAATCGGTCCCAAGCGGGCCAGTGACGTGGTCGAGCATTGTAAAGTCGACCCAGCCAAGAAGGCTGACGATCTGACCCCGGACGAGATCCGACAGATCGTGGCCTTCATTCAGGACAACTATCGGGTCGAGGGAGATCTGCGCCGCGAGGTTTCGCAGAACATCCGCCGTCTGATCAGCATTGGTACGTACCGCGGGCTGCGCCACAAGCGCGGCTTGCCCGTCAGAGGGCAGCGCACCCGTACCAACGCCCGGACCCGCAAGGGTGGAAAACGGACGGTGGGTGCGGTGCGTGACAAGACCGCCCGCGCGGCCATTAAGGCCAAAACGCCGACTAGCAAATAACCCGGCGCAGATGCGGCGTGATGTCTGGTTCCGGTTTCCGGAATAGGATCGTGCCGCATCAGCCCAAGCATTTCGAGGCTGAGACGCATGAGCGAAGAAGCTGTCAAAAAAGATGAGCAGGCCGCTGCCACCGAGCAGCCGGTTCTGAGCGAGGCGGCCGCCGTCATGGCCGCGGGTGAAGAGCCCGCCAAGGTCGCGGACGCCGCCAAGAAAAAAGGCAAAGGCAAGGCGATTCCCGCCGGCATTGCCTATATCCGTTCTACATTCAACAACACGCTGGTTTCAATCACTGACGCGCGCGGCGGCGTGATCGCTTGGAGTTCGGCCGGCAAGGCCGGGTTCAAGGGGTCCCGCAAGTGCACCGCGTTCGCGGCCACCATGGTGGCGCAGGACGCTGCCCGGCAGGCGGTCGGCAAAGGCATGCACGAGGTCGAAGTCAGAATTCAGGGCGCGGGAGCTGGGCGCGAGTCCGCCGTGCGGGCCATTCAGTCCGCCGGGATTCATGTCTCGCTGATCAAGGATTGCACGCCGATCCCCCACAACGGTTGCCGTCCGCGCAAACGGAGGAGAGTCTAACATGGGCAGATATACAGGACCCGCTTGCCGGATTTGCCGTCGCGAGGGGCAGAAGCTGTTTCTCAAGGGCGCCCGGTGCTACATGGCCAAGTGCGCGATCGAGCAGGGCACTCCTGCTCCCGGTCAGCACGGCGCGCGCCGCGGCCGCAAAATGTCGGAGTACGGCCAGCAGCTTCGCCAGAAGCAGTGCCTGCGCCGCCAGTTCGGCATGCAGGAACTCCAGTTCAAGCGTTTCTTCAAAGAAGCGCTGCGCCGCAAGGGCGTCACCGGCGAAATCTTGCTGCAGTTGCTCGAAACCCGCATGGACAACCTGGTGTACCGTCTCGGTTTCGCCTCGTCCCGCCGCGCTGCCCGCCAGTTCGTACTGCATGGGCACTTGGCTGTGAACGGCAAAACCGTCGCGATCCCGTCCATGATCCTCAAAGTCGGTGACGTGATCGAAGTCCGTGACCGTCCGCGCAGCCGGGATTTTGCCACGAAGAGTCTCGAGGCCGCCACGACCCAGCAGACGCCCACCTGGCTCTCGCTGGATAAGAAGGCGTTCCGTGCGGAAATTTTGAGCCTCCCGACCCGCGAGCAGATCGCGCCCGTCGTGGACGAGCAGGCCGTTGTCGAATTGTATTCGCGCTAAGCGCGCTAGTGCTGATGGCCGCAGCCCCGCTCGGGGCGCGCGACCTGAAAGGACGGAAACATGCCGATTCGTTTGAGCCGTTTTGAAATGCCCCGACGGGTGCAGAAGGAAGAGAACACCGCGACCGCCACGTATGCGCGGTTCATTGCGGAGCCGTTTGAGGTGGGCTATGCCCGCACCATCGGCAACTCGCTTCGCCGTGTCCTGCTGTCGTCCATCGAAGGTGTCGCGATTACCTCCGTCAAAGTCAATGGAGCCAGCCACGAGTTCAGCGCGCTTACGGGTGTGAGCGAGGACGTCACCGACATCATCCTCAACCTCAAACGCGTGCTCCTCAAGAGCTACAGCCGCAACCCGGTTTGGCTCAAGCTGAACAAGAAGGGGCCCTGCGTGGTCACGGCTGGCGATTTCGCCGAAGAGAACTCGGTCGAGGTGCTCAACCCCACCCAGCATATCGCCACGCTCGACGTGGACGGCACGCTGGAGCTCGAGGCGGAGATCCGCACCGGACGCGGCTTCTGCCCCGCCGAGGGGAACAAGGCCGACGAGCAGGAGATCGGGCGCATTCCGATCGACAGCATCTTCTCGCCGCTGTCGCGCGTGAACTTCCTCGTGGAGAACACCCGCGTGGGCCAGCGCACCGACTACGAGAAGCTGATTCTCGACGTCTGGACCGACGGCCGCGTCACGCCGGATGAGGCGCTCAAGACCGCCGCCGCGGTGCTGCGCCATCACCTCGACGTCTTCGTCGACTACAGCGAAGAGGTGCTGGAGTTCGAGGAGGCCGAGAAGAAGGTGGACGAAGAACGCGACCGCCTGCGCCGCATCCTGAACATGAGCGTGAACGAGATCGAGCTGAGCGTCCGCGCCGCCAACTGCCTGAACAACGCCAACATCACGACCGTGGGCGAACTGGCGATGAAGACGGAAGCCGACATGCTGAAGTATCGCAACTTCGGCAAGAAGTCGCTCAACGAGATCAAGGACAAGCTCACCGAGCTGGGGCTCTATCTGGGCTACAAGTTTGACCCCGAATTGCTCGATGCGAACAAGTAACACGGTTTGAGGTTTAAGTCATGCGTCATCATAGATTAATGAAGAAGTTCGGGCGTTCGATGTCACACCGCAAGGCGCTCATGAGCAGCCTGGTGACGAACCTGATTTTGCAGAGCAGCATCAAGACCACGCTGCCCAAGGCGAAACAGGCGCGCAAAGACGCCGAAAAGATTGTCACGCTGGCCCGCAAGGTCACGCTGGCCGCCCGCCGCCTCGCCGCTTCCAGGCTGCAAAGCCCGGCTGCCGTGCAGGCGCTGTTCGACAGCGTCGTTCCGTCGATGGACGGCCGCAACGGCGGGTACACGCGCATCATGAAGCTCGGCGATCGCGGAAGCGATGGCTCGACGATGTGCCTGCTGCAGTGGGTGGTGCTCCCGGTCAAGGCCGAGGTTGTCGCCGAGCCCGCAGCCGCAGTGCCCGAGGCCGCCGCTAAGAAGGCGTAACGCCGCGCACGCGAGTGCGTATGAGAAGACGGACGCCGCAAGGTGCCCGTCTTTTTTTATTTGAGGTTGATAGGATGCTGACATACGAACGAGAGCGCTGGGCTGCCAGTCCGGGCATCGCCTTGGCCGGCGTCGACGAGGCCGGGCGCGGCTGCCTCGCGGGGCCTGTGGTCGCCGCCGCCGTCAGCATGCCGCCCGAACTGGCCGAGCGGCTCTACGCCGGCGAGCTGGCGGAGCTCACCGACTCCAAGCAGCTTTCAGCCGTCCGCCGCGAGGCCTTCTTCGCGATCCTCACCCACACCCCCGGCGTCGCCTTTGCCACGGGCTGGTGTTCGGCGAAGGAGATCGACCGCATCAACATCCTCGCGTCCACACACCTCGCCATGCGGCGCGCGGTCGAGGGCCTGCCGCAGATGCCCGGCCATGTGCTGGTGGACGGGCTGCCGGTGAAAGGGCTGCCCTGCCCTTCGACGGCGATCGTCAAAGGCGACGGCAAGAGCTTCCTCATCGCGGCCGCCAGCGTGGTGGCCAAGGTCAGCCGCGATCACTTCATGCAGAAACTGCACGCGCGCTATCCGCCGTACGGGTTCGACGTGAACAAGGGCTACGGCGTACACGCGCACATGGCGGCTTTGTTCAAGTACGGCTCCTGTCCCGAACACCGGCACACCTTCCGTCCCGTGCAGGATGCCGACCAGAAACTGCCGGGGTTCGAGTACGGAGGATGATCGCGCACGGCCGTATTCGGCTGGAGGGCGAGTGTCCTCACGAGCCGCGAGGCTTGCATTTGACGGCTCACGGGGACGTTCGCCCTCCAGTGCTCGCAAGAATCGGCGCTACTGAATCGTATCGCGCGGTATGCGGAAGCGGAGCTTACCGCCGCTGCCGAGGTTCTCGCCGGGAAGTGTGAGAAGGCAGTCGCCTTTGGTCTCCGCTCCGCACTGGAACATGAGAATGTCCGAGACGTTCGAACCGGGCGATATGTCCGCTTGCTGCAGCGCTCCCACTGGCCAGGTGCTGCGCCCGAAGGAAACCATTCCCAAGAGGCTTCCGCCGTCATCCGATAGCGTGGCAGCCCTCTGAAAGTCACTCGCATCCTCCAGCGCCCGCCATGTGCGATACTGGACAGGCGATCCACCGTTGTTGCTGATCTTCACGGTGACGCAGTAGACCGGCGTTTCCGTGGGCGAGGTCTGTTTGAGCGCGGACTGATAGATCAAGGGACATTCCTTGGCGATCTTCGTGACAGTGATCGAGATGTCTGTGCCGGCATACGTCGCAGGCTCGGGAGCAGTCGCTGGAAGCAGACCGCGTGAGATCAGCGGCTCACACAGGCCCCTGAGCTTATCCGGTATCTGCAGATGCGTTACGGCGAAAGCGCCGACTACACCGAACACGATGATCAATAGCAAGACGCTGAAGCAGCCGCCGAGGCCGACAATCAGACAGCACGGCCAGCGACGGTGTGTCTTTTTTTCAGATGGCAATGCCGGGGGAAGGCTGTCTGCACCTTGAGAGGGCAACGCATCCGCTTGGGGTAGTGACACCTTATCGCCGCAGCGCGGACAGGTGATCGTTGTTCCCAACTGGTCAGGCGAGTATGAAATCATCTTCTTGCACCCAGTGCAGACAAAGACTTTTGCACGGAAAACTGGCATGACTATTTCCCCCCAATGTGCTTTCATCAACTGACAATATGATATACAAAAAGAGAAGGCCGTGAAAGACCTTCTCTTTTATTTCTGTTCAGATGCGGGTGCGAACGGACGCGCCTTACGCGATCGTGGCGGCAACCGGCGGCAGCTCGTGTCCGCGGATCTTGATGTGCAGTTCGCGGAGCTGCTTCTCGGTGACATCCGAAGGCGCGTTCATCATCAGGTCCTGCGCCTTCTGGTTCATCGGGAAGGCGATGACCTCGCGGATGTTGTACTCGCCCGCGAGCCTGTCTCTTATACACATCTCCGAGCCCACGAGACAGGCAGAAATC
>CAYSXF010000379.1:0-5056 GCA_964434815.1 uncultured Lentisphaeraceae bacterium | reverse complement strand
GATCATCGCGCTGTTCCACTCGCCCACCGGCTTCGGGTGCGCGTTGACAGCCGGCATCACGTCGTACAGCGAGGCGATCTTGCGGTCGCCATCGTGGCCCAGCTTCGCATCGGGGTGTGCGGCGTCCAGCACCTGGTACTCGAGCGCGGTGCCGCCGTGCAGCTTCGAATCATAGAAGTACTTGATGCCGCTGTTCGCCGCAGCCGTCAATTGGAATTCGGCCTTCAGAATGAAATTGGTGAAAATCTCTTTGGTGATGATATCGCCGCCCGTGCCCTTCGCGTTCTTGGGCTCAACGGTCAGCACGCCGTCTGCCATCGTCCAGCCTTTCTCAGGGAACGCGTCGCGCGAAATGCTGCGCCAGCCCTCCGAGCACATGCCGTTCCACAACAGCCGCCAGCCCTCACTCTTCTCCTGCGCGGTCAGCGTGTTCAGCGCCTGCTCCTCCGCCCCGAACACCAGCCCTGCACCCATCATCGCCGCAACCGCAAAAAGCATCTTCTTCATCGTCTATCCTTCCACATGGTTTAAATAACATGAAAGCGTATTCGCCAGCCCCTGCCTGTGTCAATCTAAAACGCCCTAGAACACATGCCGCGCGCTCGCAACGGTCTGGCTGGCGACCTCCACTCTCACGTCCAGACGCCTCGCCTCGCGCAGCATTTCCCGCATGGTGTTGAGGGCCAGCGCAGGCGTGTTGCACTCCTCGCTGAGATGCGCAAGCAGCAGCGTGTGCAAGCGCTCCGACAGCGCCGAACGCATCAGCGCGGCCGCGTCGTCGTTCGACAGGTGGCCGCTGCGCCCCGCGATGCGCGTCTTGAGCGGCCACGCGCGCGATGACTGCATCAGCATGTCGTAGTCGTGGTTGCTCTCCAGGATCACGGCGTGGCACTGCGACAGCTTGTTGCGGATCAGCGGCGTGGCCTGCCCCAAGTCGGTCACCACACACAGCTTGGCCGCCCCGTCGTCGAAGACAAAGCCCACCGGGTCGGAAGCGTCGTGCGGCACCGAAAACGCCTCGACGCGCAGACCGCCGATCTCGAACGTGGCCGTGGTCTCGAAAATCTCCCATGCCGGCTTCAGTTTGGGGCAGTCGCGCTCGATGCCGAACGCGGTGCCCTCGTTGGCGAAAAGCCGCACAGGATATTTCTTACAGAAGACCTCGATGCCCTTGTAGTGGTCGGTGTGGTCATGCGTGAAGAGCACGGCCTGGATCGACTCGGGCGCGATGCCCGCCGCGTTCAGGCGCGAGACCAGCTCGCGCGTCGACAGTCCCGCATCGACCAGCACCGCCGTGCCGCCGCCGGAAACGTAGATGCAGTTGCCCTTGCTCCCGCTCGCTAACACACAGACTTCCATTTCAGCCCCTAAAATTTTCCGCCACTGCGCGAATCGCCTTCAGCCAAGCTTCCAGATCACCCAGGTCCGCTGTCTCGACCGGACTATGATTGCCGCGCGAGGGGATCAGCACCGGCAGCACCGGACACGCCAGCCCCTGCTGCGGGAAAGCCCGCGCGTCCGTCCCGCTGAAATTGTACACCTCGGTCTGCAAAGGCACTCCGGCGCGCGCCGCGATCTCCAACACCCGGTCGCGCAGCGCGGGGCTGAGCAGCACGGACGTGTCGCTCAGCGTCAGCACCGGACCGCCGCCAAGCCGGACGCCTTGCTCTTCGGCTTCGTAAGTGGTGTCCAAGACGATCACGAGGTCGGGCCGGACGTGCGCCGCCAACACGCGCGCGCCGAAGCCGCACAGCTCTTCCGAGGCGGTCGCGCCGAGCACGATTTCGTACTCCGTGCGCCAGGTGAGCGCTTCGCAAGCCAACCGAGTGAGCATCCAGCAACCGAGCCGGTTGTCGAGGAACGGCCCATGCACCAGAGATCCCTCTTGACCCGCTTCCGCCGCCGCAAAGCAAATCCGGTCGCCGTGGCGCGCTTCGGCCCTGGCCGCGTCATCCGCGGTCAGTTCGAACACCTGGTCCGCTTCGCCGCCCGCCGCCGGAACCGTCAGAAGATTACCGGGAAACCGGCCGCGCGTCGTTTTAAGAACCGCGTCGGTCTTGCCCGTGAAATCAGGGCCACCCAGCTCTGTGACACCGAAGCGCACGAGACCGGGTTTGGGGGCTGGAACAGACGTCAGCCGGTCAACGGCATAACCGGGAGAGTCCATGTGGGCGCAGACGAGAAGCACCGGCCGGGGCGACTTTTCCGCAGTCGAGCGGGCGATGACCGCATACTCGCCGAACCGCTCCGTCCGCCAGCCGCTGGCACGCCAGCAGGCCTCGAGCACGTCGCGCACCTCGCCCTCATCCCCTGGCGTGCTGTGGCAGTCGATCAGCCTCTGTAGAGCGGTATCCATGGGAATAGAGGAGCGCACGCCACGTCTTCTCCGTGCTGCAAGAGCAAGCCCAGCCGCCTATTCGGAGGCGCCAGCCAAACCGCTGTCCATAACCATGCGGAAATACTTGATGAAGCACCCGATGATCTCTTCTTTGGTGACTTCCGAAATGGGGTAAGTCTTGGGGTCGTCCTTGAACATGCTCTCGTACTTCACGAAACGCTGGCCGCGGTTGAGACGGACCTCCGCGCGCGGCAGGATGCCGTTCTGGACGAAATGCTTCATCACGCGGAACGTGATCTCTTCCGTGTCTCCCGAGCGAACGCTCAGCGTGACCGAGGCAGGTGCGCGCCGCACCAGCGCTTCGCGCCCGTGCTTGCCGTTCAGCTCCTCCGCGACCTCCGTCAGCGCCGGCATGGCCGTGGCGTCGAGAAACGCCTCAAACACGGCATTCTCCTGTTCCGCGCGTGTCACCCGGGCTTTGCCGCCCAAAATCCCGCTTAACTCGTTCCGCCAATCAGACATGACTGCCCCCGTTCTCGTGAATGTGCAAAGTCACTTTAGCACACCCGTCCATTGTGTCGCAACCGTTCATCGCTTCACGCAGGCCAAGGCCTGGCGCAAGACCGGCATCAGGCGCAACGCCACCTGCTCGTTGCCCGCCCGGTTCGGGTGGTCGGTCTCATCCCAGTAGGGCGGCAGCCGGTTGGGCTTGACGTCGATCTGCATATTCGGCACATAGAGACAGCCATGCGCCTCGCACACGGCCCGCTCCATCTGCGCGATCTCCCACGCCCACTCGAACCGGGAGAACTCGAACTCGACACACGTCTCCTCCCAAAACTGCCGATCACCGAAACAACTCGCCACCACCACCTGACATGGTCGGGCGCGGGCCTCGCGCACCATGGACTCCAAATCGTCGCGCAGTTCATTGATCGTCCGCGACTGCGGCCAGAAGTCATTCGCGCCCAGCGCGATCAGCACCACAGCGGGCTTATGCCTCATCACATCGTGTCCGAAACGAGCCCGCCCGCCTTTCAGCGTGTCGCCGCCGATCCCCGCATCGACCACCTTCACGTACGGCATAAAGCGGGTGAGCCAGTCACTGTAGTGACCGCCGGCCCCGCCGCACGAGGTCAGGCTGTCGCCCAGGCATACGACAACTGGGCGGCGGTCTTTCAACCCCCACCAGACAACCACAGCCGCAAGGCACACGCCCGCGGCTAAACACGCCACCAAGACCGATCTTTTCATGGAACTGAGAAATCTCCAGATGCACAGCGACTGCTGTTTGTTCTATTTATACCAAAAAACGCCGAGGCACGAAAGCCCAACCGCACAAGCAAAAAGGCCCGCAGTCGCCTGCGGGCCAGGAGTGGCTTATCTTATTTGTGTGTGTGGTGTGTGTATTCTTTGAGAGTGTCGTTCGGCTCAGCCGATGCCTTCGAAGAGCGCGGTCGAAAGATAGCGCTCGCCGCCGTCCGGCAGAACCACCACGATCGTCTTGCCCGCAAAGGCCTCGTCCTGCGCAAGCCGCACGGCTGCAAACGCCGCTGCGCCTGAAGAGATGCCGACCAGCAGTCCCTCCTCTTTGCTGAGCCGCTGCGCAAAGCTGATCGCCTCGGCGCTCGTCACGCGTTCGACGCGGTCGATGACCTTGATGTCGAGCGTGTCGGGAATGAACCCCGCGCCGATACCCTGGATCTTGTGCGGGCCGGGCTTAACGGGGAGTCCCGCCAGAGTCTGGGTGATCACCGGACTTTCCTCGGGCTCAACCGCAACGGACAAGATCGCCTTCTTGGCGACATGCTTGATATACCGCGAAGCGCCTGTGATCGTGCCGCCTGTGCCGACGCCCGAAACGAGCACGTCCACCTTGCCGCCTGTCGCTTCCCAGATCTCAGGCCCGGTCGTCTTCTCGTGAATCGCCGGGTTGGCGGGGTTCTTGAACTGCTGGGGCAGGAAGTACTTCGCGGGGTCGCTGGCCGCAATCTCCTCGGCCCGGCGGATCGCGCCCTTCATGCCATCCGCTCCCGGCGTGAGAACGAGGGTCGCTCCTAGCGCGGCCAGCACGCGGCGCCGCTCGATGCTCATGGTCTCAGGCATCGTCAGCGTCAGCTTGTAGCCGCGGGCCGCCGCCACCGAGGCCAGCGCGATGCCCGTGTTGCCGCTGGTGGGCTCGACGATCTCGACGCCCGGCTTCAGCACGCCGCGCTTCTCGGCGTCAAGGATCATGGCCGTCCCGATGCGGTCCTTGACCGAGTAAGCGGGGTTGCGCGCTTCGAGCTTGGCGTAGACGGCGGCCTTGGCGTTTCCGGTCACGCGGGTCAGCCGCACCAACGGCGTGTTGCCGATGGATAAGGAGAGATTCTCAAAACTGTTTGCACTCATGGTGTCCTTCTTTCTTATTGCGATCTTCTCGCTTGGTTTCGCTGTTACCGCTGGCTCGCCTTCAGCGCCTGGTCGATGTCGGCCTTGATGTCTTCGAGGTCTTCCAACCCTACCGAGAGGCGGATATAGTCCTCGGTCACGCCGGTCTCCTGCTGCTCGGCAGCCGTGAGCTGCTGGTGCGTGGTCGAGGCCGGATGGATCACCAGCGTCTTGGCGTCGCCGATGTTGGCGAGGTGCGAGAGCAGCTTGACGCTGTCGATGAAGCGCGTGCCCGCCGCGCGCCCTGTCTCTTATACACATCTGACGCTGCCGACGAATAGAGAGGTG
>CAYSXF010000378.1:0-5076 GCA_964434815.1 uncultured Lentisphaeraceae bacterium | reverse complement strand
ACACCTCTCTATTCGTCGGCAGCGTCAGATGTGTATAAGAGACAGTCAATGTGCTTTGTCTGGACAGACCATCGCGAGCCGCGCCTTTGTTTATGGAAGGATTTTTTCAGGCAACAAAGTTGGGTATGAAGAAGGCTGGTCTGGTTTCGGCTACAGGAATCAGTCTTTGATTTGATTGCAATTTGATTTTGATTGAGCCCTCCAAGTGAGGGCTCTTTTTTTGAAGTGCTTCGATTGACAGTTTTCAACCTGGAGAGGTCTTAAGACTTTTAAAGCTGACGGTCTGCAAGAGGCTGGTTGCGACCTTGGTTCTCCGCTCATCGGTCAGCAGCTGTTGACCACAAAGTGACATTCAGAACCATGATTCTGCCGACCAAAAGCTGCCACACGCATCGCAGTCACGAGCGCTTTGGGCGCTTCCAGGGAGAATCGGGTTATAACGGAGTACCCCTACCAATTGAAGTGGGGTAACGTGAATTCGTTCGGGAGGAATAAATCACAATGGCAACTTCAGCTGTCGGTATAGGCAATCCACAGTGGACCACAAAGGTCGAAAAGCGTGGTCTGGACCCATTGGGCATGCAAACGACGAGTGTCGCGCTATATCAGCAACTTGTGCCTGGCATCAGCAATGTGACTCTGCGCATGCGGTACTACGGCCTGTACGCCTGGCTGGCACGGCGCTACGCCTCGGACTTGGGCGACACGTCGGTGGAGCGTTGGTGCCTGTATTTGCGGCGCGCGGAAGCCTTGTATGCGCTGGCCGCCGTTCACGCTGGCGGTGAGCGAGGGGTGGCCGGTGTCGACTGGGCCACCCGCACGCTGGCGACACCAGGAGCCGACGTCACGTTCCACGTGGCGACGGACCGCGCCGACGGCGAGCCGCAGTACCTCAAACAGAAGTTCGGTGCCTTTGGCGCGGCCTATGGAAGCCAGTTGCTGGACATCGGCGTGCTCGAGACCGTGCCCGGCCACGATGTCCCCGTGCCCACGAGCGAAATCGGCGACCCGCTGGCCGATGCCTTTCAGGCGGCCATCGGGGCAGCAGCCGACGCTTTCCTTGCGTCGGCGCAGGCCGGAGTCATCAACAAGTCCAGCCTCGCACAGCTTGCGATGATGCTTCCGTCGCGCATCGCGGCCAATGGACCCGAGCGAGACCTGTACGAACGTTTATTGCTCGCAGGCGCCCATGGCCAGAAAGCGCGGGCCGCGTCCCGAAGGCAGAGCCTCCGCTTGGTGCTCACTATTGCGCGGGACCAGGGCAGTTCGGTGAGGGTCGACACGCTGCGCTGGGCCCTGTACGCCTCGCAGTGCAATGCCATCGCCACCTTTGCTGGTCTCGGTGCCGAGGAGGACCGGCAGCGCTTTGCCTGGGCCGTGTACCAGGCCAACGACCTGCTGCACCTGAGCTACGAGACTTTTCTTAAGCTCGCTCTCGACGTCCTCGGAAGTTCGCTCACCGGCATGCCGTTCGAAACCTTGGTCGCCCGGACAGTCTCTTACCTTATGTCGGCACTCAAGGTGTACGCCGCTGACTCCTGGAGCGGCCTGTGTGGCTCGTTGGCGCCGGCAGACGACCCCGTCTCCGAAAAGAACCCCATGAGCGAGTTTTCGTTGCAACGGGCGGTGCTGCGCAGCGCAAGACTGGAAGCGGTGACCAGCGAAGACACGGCGCGCTGCGCTGTCGTGCTTCTGGCCGTTCTGCACCTGCGCTTCGGCGGGCTCATCGAGCGAATTGCCAACGAGTTGCCAGTGCTTGCGCACGGGGACTTCCTGCGCTCACTCGTGACGGAGTTGCGATTCCTCGACATGTGTGCAGCAGAACCTCTGCAGATATTGCTTGCCCGCATCGTTCGGCAGCGCGTTCTGGACCGTCACTTGTGGGTCGCTATCCAAAAGTTCCGAGGGCAGGGCGACTACACCTTTCTGCTCGAGTCCGACGACGGACGCGTGCGCCTGCGCCAGAAAGACGGCCCGGTGCTCACGAATCCGCGACTGTCCTCAGCGGTCGCGTTTCTAGAGGACATCCACCTGTTGAGCACCAACGGCACCACTCCGGCAGGCCTGCGCTGCCTCGCCGCAGCATGAAGCTCTTCAACTACTTTGCCGCGGGCGGCTTTCACACCAGCATCGTAACGACCTTTTGCGTCGACTTTGATGCCTATGAGGCCATCGCGCTGCCACGACTTCGCGACGCAGGGTGCAACAACAATGTCGTGGTCGCCGATGCGCGGATGCTCGCGCAAGCCCTGGCAGACGACGCACGCCGCCCGAAGTTCGCGGGTCGCCGCTACTCGGTCGTGGGTGCGCACTGTGCCGGAGTCTTCCACCCCAAGCTCACGCTGCAACTGGGCAAGGTCTCGGGGCGGCTGCTCGTGAGCTCCGCGAATATGACCACAGCGGGACTGGCCGGCAACCTTGAAGTCGCTGGGGAGGTCACAGTGGCTGAAGATGCCATGCAGGCTGCACCGCTGTTGCGGGCCGCAGTGGACTACATCCTGAAATTCCTTGCCCCTGGCTCGGTCGCCCGCCGGCAGGTCGAATGGGCCCTCAAGAGGGCGCGCTGGCTACCGGCCACGGCCCCTGCCGAGGCGGTCGTCGCATTGCAGGAAGGGGGGCGCCTCGCCTTCCTCCCGAGCGACGATGCCAAGGGCATCGGGCAGCGCTTTGCCGAGTTCATCGGCGACCGTGCAGTGAAGCGCCTAGTGGTAGCGAGTCCGTACTGGGACCACGACCTGCGTACGCTGCGAAGTCTCCAAAGGCGCTTCGACGGCGCGAACGCCGCGGTGCTCATCCAGCCGAAGACGGCCCTGTACCCCGTCCACGCCCATCCAAGCTCGGGCGTGTTCGCGCTCTTTGACGTGAGCAACGCACCGGGTGCGGCCAGCCGGTTTGCTCATGCCAAGCTTATCATCGCGGAGGGGGTGGACGGCGATTGCGTCTTGTTCGGCAGCGCGAACTGCACCGAGGCAGCGCTGGGCACGCCGGCCCAGGCAGGTGTCAATGAGGAGGCATGCCTAGCGCGCGAACTGCCGGCGGGCGAAGCGGTGCGATTGCTCGGCTTGGACGAGGTCCTCTTGTCCGGTGCGGGACTCGACGTCGCCAAGGTGCCCGGCTTCAACCCAGCCGATGTCATTCCCTTGTCCGACCTCGAGGCCAAGCTGCCCGGCCGGTTCGAACTGTCGGGCGACCTTCTGCGCTGGTGGCCACCGGCCGGCCTGGCGACTGCATTGGCGAGTGAGGGGGTCACCGTCCAGCTTCTGGACCAGCTCGCAGAGCCGATTACCGGCGTGTTGAGCCGCGTGGGTAGCCAGAACAATCCGGTGACGTATCGTTTCGACGGCACCGTCGCCCCTCACTTCGCGCAGGTTCGCTCAGGCGCACTCGAGTCGTCGCTGGCCGTGGTGGTGGTTGAGCAGGCGATACATCAAACCCAACGTCGCGCGGCGGGTCGCGGCGTCGAGAGCTCGCTGGACCTGCTCGATGACGACGAGGCCTCCGAGGGTCTGTGGTTGTTGGAAGTGATTCAGCGCCTCACCGAAGCCGAGCGTGAAATGCGCGGCCCTCGAAGCGTAGGCGAGATGGTACCCCAGCAAAGTGCAGCCGCCGACCAGGCTCAGGATTCTCGCGTGCTGCCCTACGATGAGTTTGTCTCGGGCCGACGGGTCGAGGGTGGTTTGCACGCGTCTTCAGGCAGCAACCTGGCCTCGACCCATCACGAATCAGTCAGGAGCTTCCTCAACGCACTCATCGGCAAGCGCGCCGTTTTGGACCTTACCGAGGTGCCAGACGAAGACGACGTTGCACCGAACCTAGGGTTGGGCGACGAGACCTCCGACGGCGCGGCCACCACAGAGTCAGGCGACTTGCCGCCACCCTCGCCGGACGCGGCTACTGCAAACCAGACGGTCGAAGCGAAGCGGCAGCTGGAACGGCGCCAACGCTACGTGCGAGACACGCAACGCAGCATCGTCGACGGGGTCGAGGCTTTCCTCAATGGCTTGCGCGAGCAGGCGCAAGGTCAGTTGCTGGGCGTGGTCGACCTGCTTCGACTTCGGGCGCTGCTGTTGGTGGTGTTGGGCGCAGGGAGCAGAAATACGGAGCTGCAGCCTAATGCATTGAAAGCCCAGGTTCATCGTCGCCAGGTCCTGCCCTCCGGCGGAGATGCCAGCTGGCGGCAACTCGTCGGGCGGCTGCTCTATGACTTCTTCCGTGACCACAGCGGAACCCGTGCGCCGCTTATCAAAGGCCTGCGCCTGGAGTCCAACGATGTCCAAGGTCTTCCCGAGGACGTGCTCGAGTGCTGGGCCAGCTGCTTCTGGGCTAGCTGCGCCATGCGTTTGGACGTCAACGACGCCGGTGCTTCGTTTCCCGTGTCCAACTCGGAGGCCGCGCTCGCCGCGGACCTGTACAGGTACACCCGCCTGCTCCCGCAACAGGCACTGGGTGCGGTCGTGCGCGATGTCTTCGCCGGCATGAACCGTCGCTATGCCGAGCGTCTCGGTGTCAGCGCCGAGCGCATTGAGCAAGTACACCGGACTCTCGTAGAAGCTTCCAATGTGCAGGCAGCACCTTTGCTCTCTTGAGGGCACCTATCAGGTTTGCCAAATGTTCTGCTCGACGCGACGATGACGGTTGTATTGAGTGCACCGAGGGCGGCGTTTGCCGCTTTTTCGAATTAATAAAATGGGTGTTAGCCGATGGTCGCAATTGGCTTTTCCTGGACGCAAATAGCCATTCATTACGTTCCACCCGACTGACAGCAACCGTTTAAACGCTGCATTGCCGAAGTCGACGAGGGTGCGCTAAGCGTCGGGAATGGGCTAAAGATGCAGTTCACTCGGCGCTGATTTGTCACAAAACTCCTTAGTCGGAGCCTGTCAGTCCGCGCTATCCATCGTTAAATGCCTCTGGTGACTACACAGTCGTATCACTTGATACCAACCGGAGTTCACTATGCACATTAAACGCCGCGGCGACCGCGCAATGCTTTACCGCTCAAGCTGGGTACCCAAAGGCACTGCAGGCAACACCCATGGCTATTCCACGCAGGCTTTTGTCGGCAGTCTTCCCCTC
>CAYSXF010000377.1:0-5090 GCA_964434815.1 uncultured Lentisphaeraceae bacterium | reverse complement strand
CGTCACCTCGTGGGCCGACTTCGGCGGGCTGAAGCTGCCCGAGCAGCTCGACGTCGAACTGGCGAGCATCGTGGCGAACACGGCCCGCTGCGACGTCGGTGACCAGATGCCGCCGAACGGCCGTCTCGACCCCGCCGTCTATCATGTCATCGGGAAATCCTTCGGGCGCATCAAAGCGCTGGAGCCTTACCTCGAAGGCGCGGCGCCGGTAGCCGAGGCGGCCATGCTGATCCCGGCGGTTCCCCTCGACTGGCTGCGCGACGAATACATTTACGGGGTGACCAAGCTCATGCTTGAGTCGCGCCTGCAGTTCGATGTGGTCGAGCCAGGGCAGGAGTGGGAGCGCTACCGGCTGGTCGTTTTGCCGGACGGGTTCCGTCCCGATGCCGCGCTCGTCGAGCGCCTGCACGCTTTCGTCGCGAAGGGCGGCTCGGTGATCGTCATTCACGATGCGGGCCTGGTGGCAGGCGGCACGGCGGGCTGGCTTGATCGCTACGGGCTCACCTATGCGGGAGCCTCGCCCTTCAAGCCGGCCTATCTGGTGCCGCAAGCCAAATTCACGGGCGATATTCCGACTTACGAGTACGCGCTCTACGAGGGCGCGTCGCAATGGAAGGCGGCAGCTCCGGCCGTGTCGTGCGCGGCGCTCGGCGAGCCTCTGTTCCAGCGCAGCGCGGAGCATTTCACGAGTCACAAGCAGACGCCTTTCGATCACCTGACCGAGTTCTCCGTCGTCGCGCGCAGCGGACGCATCGGGCTGTTGGCCTTCCCTGCGGGCACAAGCTACTACCGGACCGGCTACTGGGTCTATCGCGCGGCATTCGACTATCTGGTGCGGGAGGTCATGCCGGAGCGCCTCGTGGACACCGACGCGCCGCTCTCGACGGAGATCACGGTCACGCACCAGCTCGCGGATAAGGCCGCAAGCCGACCAGAGCGGTATCTCGTCCACCTCATCAACTGGTCAGCGAACCGCAAGGCGCCGCCGCATCCGGAGGTGTTCGAGTCGCCTACACCGCTGGCCGATGTGCGCGTGCGGCTCAACCTGCCGCTGAAGATCGAGGCCGCACGCACGGTAACTGCAGGAGGTAAACTGCGCGCCCGCGCCATGAAAGGCGGGGTCGAGGTCGTTGTGCCGCGCGTTAACATCCATGAGATTGTGGCGCTCGAGGTTCACCGGTGAACAACGGGAGTTTGGGTCATATTGGAGCAGTGGCGCTCCTCGTCGCATGGGTGGGCGGTTCTGGCGGCGGGGTTGGCCTCGCGAATAGTCCGGGCGGGGAGCTTTCTGCGGCCGCGTCACCCACAGGCGCGGTTTGGCATGTGGCACCCAACGGCGATGACACTCGCGACGGGCGAACGGCTGCGGCGCCGTTGCGGACGCTCGGCTCCGCAGCGGCTCGCCTGAAGCCGGGCGACGTCTGCCTGATCCACGCAGGCGTCTACCGCGAGACGCTCGCCCCGCCTGCCGACGGCACCGCGGATGCGCCGCTCATGTTCCGTGCGGCGCCGGGCGAGGCAGTGACGCTGTCGGGGCTCGATCCGGTCACGGGCTGGGAGCGCGTCGATTCGCGGACCTTCCGGGCGCCGCTGGCGTGGGATATGGGTGCCGCCAACCAGGTGTTCCGGGATGGAAAACCACTCACAGAGGCGCGTTGGCCCAATCGAACCGGCACCGATCCGTATGCGCACGAGTGCGCCACGGCCGCTTTCGAGGGCAGCGCATTTGATCGTCTGCAATGCTCGGCGTTTCCCGACGGGTGGACAGCGGGAAAGCTGGCAGGCGCAACGGTCTGGTGCATGGCGCAGTGGCGTTGGTCGAGCTGGACCGCGCCGGTCACGAATTATGATCCGGTCGCCCGCACGCTGCTGGTCAAGGGACACGGCGACTGGTGGGTCATGGAACAGCATAACCCAGGCCGGGCGTCGCCGAGGTGGGGCGGCAAGGAGGCTTACAAGCCAGCGGAGTTCTTCATCAGCAATGCCCGTTGCCTGCTGGACGCTCCTGGCGAGTGGTTCTTCGACAGAGCGGACAAGCGGCTGTACCTGTCGGTCGCCGAGGGCGACGACCCGAACCGGGCGGCCATCGAGGTGAAACGGCGGCGGGTGGCGGTGGACCTCACCGGCCGCGCCTATGTGCAGGTGCGAGGGTTACAGGTGGTCGGTGCCACGCTCGTGCTGAAGGAGTCCCGTCACTGCCAGGTGTCGGGCGTTACGGCGCGCCACATCTGCCAAACGCGTGGCGGCTTTACGACATCCCATATGCCTGATGCGGAAGGGGTCTGGATTTCCGGTTACGGCAATGTGCTGCGCGACAGCGAAATTGCTTATTCCGCAGGTGCCGGCGTGACCCTGCAAGGGGTCAGCAACGCGCTCGTGAACTGTTTCATCCATGACACCGACACCCTCGGCTCCTACGCCTGCTGCGTGAACATGGGCGGCTCCAGGCATCTGGTCAGCCACAACACCTTGCGAGACAGCGGACGCGACTGCCTCCAGTACGCGGGGTCGGGGCATCTCATCCAGTTCAATGACATCTCGCGGGCGGGGCGGATCTGCCACGATACCGGAGCGCTGTATCAGGCCGGCTGCGACGGCGGTGAGATCTGTTACAACTGGGTTCACAACGTCGACACCGGTATGGGCAACGGCATCTATCTCGACAACTACATGGAGAACTACTTAGTTCATCACAATGTGATCTGGGATATCTCGGGGAATGCCATCCAGCTCAATCATCCCGGAAATTTCAACATGTTCTTCCACAACACTGTCTTCGGAAGTATCGCCAGCACCTACAGCCCGTGGAAGGGGCAGAAGACGCTGTTCGGTTCGCTGCTAGCGAACAATCTGCTGAGCCGTGCAACGCAAATGAAACCGGATTCCGGTTACATCGAAGTCGCGACTGTCCTGCACGGCCTCTCGTCGCCGACGGGCGGATTCGATCCGTCGCGGGACGTTTCTCTGGCCGGCATTGATAAGGGCGTTCTGCTGCCGGGCGTAAACGAGCGTTTCGCTGGGGCTGCGCCGGACTGCGGCGCTTATGAAGTTGGCAAGCCTCTGTGGCGGGCCGGGCACGACTTTGTCCACCCTCCGTCGCCCGTGTATGCGCGACCCACTTCGTTCCACCGCAACTACCTCAGAAACGCTTCATTTTCCGAGCAAATCGCTGGTGCTCCAGTTGGCTGGAAAGTCGTATCAGGCCGAGCTGAGGTAAAGCACTTCCCCGGTTTCAACGACCCGCCGGCCGACGACCGCTTCTCCGTGCATGGCGGCAGCCTTGTCCTCGGCGGTGACGGAGATGCCCTTGTCACGCAGAGTGTCGAGGGTCTGAAAGCCGGAGCCGACTATGTTTTCGCCGCCTACGTCCGGCGTGAAAGCGCCAAGGATGTTGTCCTCAGCATACGGACGCCGCAGGGCGTACTCGCCGCCTCCCGGTATTCCGCCACACAGCCTTCGGTGTGGCGGCATGTGGAAGCGAGTTTCCGGCTGGTTACCGGAGAACCGGTCACGGTAGAAATATCCAAGGAAGGGGCAGGCGACGCGTACGTGGATGTCGCCGGGCTTGTTCCCCTGTTTGCAACGCAGAAGTGAGATCCGAAAGGGAGCTTATGATCACCCGCAACACTTTTCTAAAGACCGGCTTTGCAGCCGGGATCGCTGGGGGCGCACTCGCGCTTTTGCCCGAAAGGCTCAAAGGATTCCCTGCGGCACCTGCCGGTAAGCCGGACCTACTAGGCGGAGGGCCGCGCCGCTTCGGCGACGGGCGCGACTGGTTTTTCGAAAAGCGGTTCGGCCTGTTCGTCCACTGGGGCATCTATTCGGTCGCGGGCTGGCATGAGCAGCATATGTTCCGCAAGCGCCTCAGCCGAGCGGCCTACGCGCCGCTCATGCAGCAGTTCAACCCCAAGAAGTTCGATCCCGAGGCTTGGCTCGACCTCGCGCAAGAGGCGGGCATGGGCTACCTCACATTCACGACGAAACATATCGACGGCTTCTGCATGTGGGACACAAAGCAGACCGACTACAACGTCACCCGCACGCCCTACGCCAAGGACACGCTCGCGCGGCTGGCCGAGGCCTGCCACAAGAGAAAGTTTCCGCTCTGCCTCTATTACTCGTGCGCGGACATGCACCACCCGAACTATCCGTCCGCCGGGCGTTCCTACGAGCTGCGCGAGCCGGAGTCCGGAGACCAGCCCGATCTCGGCCGCTATCTGGAGTTCGTCAAGGCGCAGGTGCGCGAACTCTGCACGAACTACGGCGAGATTCACGGCTTCTGGTGGGACGCGAACGTCATTAAGCACCGCGACCCCTCTGTCAACGCGCTGATCCGCCAGCTTCAGCCCAAAGCCGTCATCAACAACCGGGGCTACGACGACGGCGACTTCGGCACGCCCGAGCGCGACTGGGACAACTCGGTCAACACGAAAGCTCTGTTCGACACGCCGGTCGAGGCCTGCCAAGCGGTCGGCTATCAGAGCTGGGGCTGGCGCGAAGATGAGGACTACTACACCGACGACCATCTCATCCGCAGCGTCCAGAAGGTGCTCGCCAAAGGCGGCAACTACCTGCTCAACGTTGGTCCGAAGCCGGACGGCACCATCGACAAAGTGTCCGCGGGTATCCTGCGGCGCATTGGCGCTTGGTTGCGCCCCGTGCGGGAGTCGCTCTTCGATGTCGAGCCAGCCAGCGTGCTCACCGACAACCGCGACGTGGTGCTCACGCGCCGCGGCAACACGCTCTACGTCCATCTCGTCAAAGAGATCGAGACAGCCTCTGTCTTTTTACACCCGCTGACTGACCTGCCGAGCCGAGCCGTCTTGCTTAACACCGGCAAGGCAGTCGCCTTTGACGTGGCCGCCCTGCCGCGGTTGCACAACCTGACACCCGACCGCTGCCTGCGTCTGAAGCATCTGCCGGTCAACGACCGTCCTGCCGCCGGCTGGGTCATTCAGCTCGACTTCGACAGCCTTGCGGCCACCGCCACATCCGTCAAGAAGCAGGAGGAGACCAAGTGATAAGGACCGCCGGACCGCATCGTGACTGGAGAAAGCGTATGATTCGAAACACACTGCCGACATTTACCG
>CAYSXF010000376.1:1232-5095 GCA_964434815.1 uncultured Lentisphaeraceae bacterium | reverse complement strand
GATTTCTGCCTGTCTCGTGGGCTCGGAGATGTGTATAAGAGACAGCTTCAATGATCGCCTCGGGAAGCATCAGTCCGCCATTGGTCGTGATCGCAGAAACACACTTCGAGGGATCGAAGCCGGCGGCGAGCACCTCGGCAGTGGTCTTCACCTCCATGACGAGCATGATGAGGTTGCCGTTGGGCAGCACCTTGAAATCGTGGTGGGTCATTTTGTCGGTGTAGTTGTAGTCGAAAGACCATACGAGATTGCCGAGCCAGTCGTATTCTTCGTGGCGGCCGCCTTCGCCGCCGCCGGCGTTGAGTTTGGCCAGATTCCCCACGGAGCACATGCGGAGATAGTGACCGTTCTCCAGCAGGCACTCGGCGCGGCCCGGGGTGTACGCGCTGGTCCATGAGTGGACGTACTGCCCGGCGTTGTTGAGCAGGTAGGCGGTCTTGCCCTGCATCGGAGACATGAGCGTGTAGCCGGGAAAAGCGTTGGTGGCGTTGAGGAAGAGTCCGACGGTCTGCGCGATTTTATCGGGACGCATGACGCGGAAACCGGTCTGGCTGAATTCCGAGAAAGGGTCGCCCGCGGGCCCGCCGCCGAGGAAGTAAGCCGGGTCGCGGTTCGAGACGCGGGCGTGGCCGTAATCGTCGTCGTTCGTCGCGTTGCCGTTCCACCAGGTGCCGCCGCGCAGGCAGCGGTACATCTGGCCGTCAAAGAGGTCGCCGGCCGCGGGGCCGGGCGGGTTGGTGACGATGTTGTTGATCACGCAGTTGGTGTAGTAGGCGTTCATGTACCAGTCGTTGCACCATTCCCAGACGTTGCCGCCCATGTCGTAAAGGCCGTAGGGGTTGGAGCCGTCGCTGGTCTGATACGTGGTCTGACTTCCGGGCCAGTTATAATCGGACTTCAGGCGCAGCGAGCCGTTGTAAAAACCGACCGGTGTGGTGCAGGGATACGCGCTGGCGGACTCGAACGGGTCGCCGGAGTTCTGCCAGTTGGCGAAGGAGCCGTTGGCGTTCGTGTTGGTGCCCCACGGGAACATGCAATACGGGGTATACAGCCCGCCGTGCGCGGCGTATTCCCACTCGGCCTCGGTCGGCAGCCGGTATCCGTTCTTCGAAAAGTCGACGTCGCCGGTGCCGAGGCTGTAGCACGGATCGAAGCCGTCGCGGGCGCTCAGCCAATTGCAGTAGGCGATCGCGCCGAACCAGCGCACGCTGGTGACGGGCCGAAGATCGCGGTTGTTGAGGACAGCGAACGAGTTGTTGGCGAACTGGATGAAGCTGCAGAAGGACGCGCCGTAGGTGTAGAAGTAGGCGTTGGTGCCGCCGACAGCGTAGACGATGTTGGTGCGCACTTCGATCAGTCCTTGCGCGAGTGCGGAGTTGAGATAGGCGCAATACTCGTTCATCGTGCAGAGCGTCGTGGACATGTAGAGCGGCGAGATGAAGACGGTGTGGAGCGGGACTTCGTCGGTGTAGTGCTTGAGGTCGACGTACTCGAAGTGGTCGCCCATCACAAAGCTCCCGCCGGGAATGCGCGCGTATTGAGGCGTGAACGTGACCGGCGCGCTGACGCCGCTGACGGTGTAGGAATAGGGCGCCGTTGGCGCGCCTGCCGGATCGGCGGTCTGGCGGCCGAGGGCATCGCGGGCCAAGACGTAGTAGCTCACGGTGGTGCCGGCGGGGAAGGCGGGAATCTGTGCGCCATAGAGGCTGTCGCCAGCGGCGCCGTCATGATGCCTGCCGTCATCGAGCATGGCGACTGTGACGGGACCGGACCCGGCGTTATAGATGAGCGAGACTTGACTTATACCGGCGCTGGCGTTCGCGGCGGCCGTCACCCAGATTGCATTGGTAGCCGTGGGCGAAGGGGTCGATAGCGTGGTGCCGGTGACCGTCAGCGGCGGGGTGATCGCGTAGGCCGTGGTGACCATGCGGTTGGTTTTACCCGGACCCACATCCGTCTGACGGTAGGAACGGACGTATTCGACGGTGGCGTTCGTCGAAGAAACCGTGACGCGCAGGTGGCCGGAGCCGCCGTACAGGACTCCGCTTTGATAGTTGTAATCGCTGTTCGTCGCGTAAGCGGTCGCGTCGTAGGGGAAGTGGCTGGGCTGCGGCACTTCCTGATAGATCAGGTCGGGGATGCCGTTGGTGACGCCCCGGGCGTAGTAGTCCTGTTTCACATACAGGTGGTCGTGCCCGTGGAAAAAGGCGTTCACGCCGTTTGTGAGCAGCAGATTCTGGATCGGCATCGCCCAGCCCGAGCGGTTAGCGGTGAAGCCCCAGGTGCCGTTGGTGTTGTAACCGCCCCATTCGAAATATTTCGCGAACTCCAGGCCGCCGCGAGCCTCCGTGTCGAAACTCCCGCCGACCAGGTGGTGGGCGAAAACGAATTTGAATTTCGCCGTGCTGTTTTCGAGCGTCGACTTCAGCCAGCTATATTGGTTCGTTCCGAGCGTCCACGCCCACGGGTCTTTCGATTTGCTGACGCCCTGATTGCTGTACCAGAATGGATCGAGCATCACGAACAGGGCGTCCCCCCACTCGAAAGCGTAGTAGGCATCGCGCGGGGCCTGCTGATACGAATCGGTGTTGGTCGCCCCTGAGTAGAAGCCGTCAGCGAAAGGACACGGATAATACCGCTCCCGTGCGGTGGCGCCCCACACCGGCGGATTGTCGTGCGGGGAGCCGCTGCTCAGCCACCAACCCAATTCCGGGTCGTGGTTGCCGTTCACGAGGAACAGCGGCACGGAGGGCCCGCTGATGTTGAAGAACTGGCTTCTCACGGCGGCGCACGCTTCAAGGATACCCGGCTGCGTCATGGTGTAGGCATTGGTGGCCGCATATTTTTCGCCCATGAACGTGTCGCCGAGATCGATGAGAAAATCCGGATGGTCGGCAACCACGTTCGTGAGGGTCTGCTGCCAGACGGACGGCACCGTGCCGGGGTTGTCGTTGTAGTGTGGGTCGGCCTCGATATCAAAGGTGAAGGTGCTGCCGCGGGCGCGCTGCGTGACGAAGGTGCGCTCGGCTCCAGCGCTGAACGGCGCGATACCCGTCGTCGAGTAGCGCATCCGATAGTAATATTGCTGATTGGCCTGAAGCGGGCTGATGGTCACAATGGCAGGAGTTCCGTTGGTTAGGGGCACCGTTGCGGTCTGGCCCGTATAAACGCCCGGCTGTGTGCCATATTCGACATAGGCCTGAAGAGCGTTGGTCGCGAGCACGCTGACGGCGATTGAATGATCCGTCGGCCGGCCCAACAGCACATCATATGGAGGCGCGGACGCGTCGCTGCCCGCCACGAAGGATGACGCGCCGCCCGCGCCCGCAGGGGGATTGGTGGCGCTCACGCCATAGCCGTCGGCGGCTGTGACATAGTAGCTCACGGTGGTGCCCAGGGCTTGCGCGGGAATCTGCGCGCCATAGATGCCGTCGCCCGCCGCGCCGTCGCCGTGCAGGCCGTCGTCGAACATGGCAGCGCTCGTCCAACCGCCGCTGGCGGTGACGACATTCATGGATATCTGGTCGAGGTCGATGCGATTGCTGTTTGAGCCCCCTCGGAACTGGAAGCGCAGCGTGAGATTGCTGACCAGGTCGCCCGGCGTCAACGTGTAATTGTACGTCTGCCACGCGTGACTCAGGCCGGTCAATTCGCTCACACGCGTGGAGAATCCGATGCCCGAGTTAAGCTGTAGGGCCCAGCCCGCCGTACTGCTCATGCCGTCCGCCCAAAGGGAGAAGCTCAAGGTGGCGCTATCGCCGCGGGCATCGATGCTTCTGACGGCCGTAATCATGCTGTCGGCCAGATTGGTGGTGCCACTCTTGAATTCCATGCCGTTGGTGTTGCCGCTCCCGTAATTCGAT
>CAYSXF010000376.1:0-1222 GCA_964434815.1 uncultured Lentisphaeraceae bacterium | reverse complement strand
CGATCCGAACCTCTGTTCGAACGGATTGCCGCCCGCGAAGTTGACTGTCCACGCATTGTCGCAGCCAACCCCTGTCCACGGCTTAACGGCATTCGTTGCCATCGTCTCAAAGAAGACCGTGTTTGTTGAGACGACTCCAGCACCCGTACTATAATTGAGCGTAACAGACGATACGCCGGCATCGTCGGTGACGCGGGCAGTGACCCAGGTCGGCTGCCCGGCGACCGGCAACGCGGGCGCGGTGGCGACGGACGTGATCACAGGCGGTTGATTCGTGGTTGGAGCCGACGGGAGTGTGAAGCTGTAGTCGACCATGCCGTTGGTCTTTCCGCTCCCCTCGTCCGCAGGCAGATAGGTCTTGACGTAATCGACTTTCACATTGGAAGACGCGACCGTGACCCGCACGTAGCCCGTGTTGTTCGTCTTGTAGAGGGTGTTTGTGTAAGCGTCCGAGTTGAACAGCGAATAATTGGGGTCAGCCGGGTTGGGCAGTGTCAGGTAGGTCACGCCATCGAGTTGCTGGCGAGCGAAAATATGGTCATGTCCCTGGAAAAAGAGGGTGACATGGTTGATGACCATCAGTTGATGGAGCGGCAGCGCCCAGCCCGGGCGGTTCGCGGAGAAGCCCCATGAGCCGTTGGCGTTCTTGCCGCCCCACTCGTAGTCTCCGGCCTCTTCGATGCCGCCGCGGCCGGTGCCCATCACATGGTGCGCGAAGACGAATTTATACTTGGCCGTGCTCTGCTCGAGCGTTCTCTTCAGCCACTGGTACTGGGCGTCACCGTGCGTCATGTCCCACATGTTGGTTCGTTTCATGCCGGTCCAATAGTTGTCGTCCACGCAGGTGGGCGAGCCCCAATAAGGGTCGATGGTCACGAAAAGCGCGTCGCCCCATGTCCAAGCGAAATAGTTCCGGAGCAAGCCGATGAAGGGCACGGCATTCGTATTGCCCGTGTAGAAGCTGTCCGGCGCGGGCTCCGGGTAGTATTTGTTGCGGGCGTTCTGCGCCCACACGGCGATGTTGTTGGAGGTGCCGTCCAGCAGATACGCGGCGGCCTGCTCGTGGTTGCCGTTGACAAGGAAGATCGGGGCGGAATTGCCGATCAGCCCCAGGTACGGGCGTTGGAGCGTGTAGCGCTCGGCGACCAGGGCGGCGCTGATGCTGTTGGTGGGGATCTGATCGACGCTGAAGTCGTCGCCGATGGTCATGTAGAAGTCGGGG
>CAYSXF010000375.1:0-5097 GCA_964434815.1 uncultured Lentisphaeraceae bacterium | reverse complement strand
GTTTGGCATGTAGCACGCCGCTCGCGTTTTCCACTCGAATATCTGCCGCCAGCCCCAGCTTGCCCGTCTGCCCGTTCTTCACGTCGTCCAGTGTCACGTTGACGTGTGAAAGCTCGGCAAGTTCGCGCAGCCCATTCTTGTCGTCCTTCACCCGACGGATCGTGGCGTCCGTCAGCGCGAACCTCTTCAAATCAATCTGCAGCGGCTTGGCTCCGGGCGCCTTGGCGGCCGGCTCGGGTTTCGTCTCACCCGGCGTCGCCTTCAGAGACTTGAGGATCGGGTCCAGATTGCTGCTCCCGTCCGGATTCTCCACAAGAATGATGGTCGGCGACGATAGCGCGACCTCGTCCACGCGGATGTTGCCGCGGATGATATCCATCAGGCTATAGCGTAGGCGCACCTCGGCAGCGGTGACCAGCGGCTCCGCCCCCGTCGTTTGCACTTTCAGGTTCTGCAAGACCACCTGCGAGAACGGACTGATCGACGCGCCGCGCACGGTGACCTGCGCGTTGATGGCCTTGCCCACGCGCGGCAGAACCACGCCCTTCAAGAAAGCACCGCTCGTGGCAACGAAGTACACGACCAAAAGCAGCATGATCAGAAATCCAAACACCCGGGCCATCACGCTGAGCCACCCGTGCCGTTTTTTTGACGCCGGTGTGCGAACGGTTGTATCACTCATAAAAGCACCTTCCAAAGTTTGTTAAGCAGTTTGCGAGGGAATTTGAACCCGCGTCCGCTGCGCCGATTTGCTGTTGCGGCGATAATTGTACTCCACATTTGAACTTTTTCAAAGAGCCGCCGCTTAAAGATCGAGCGACGCTGTCCGGTTGTATGCAGGAAGGACAGACAACCATACGGGCTCTGTGTGCTTTAAACCGTTTTAGTGCGGTTGGCGTGCGGTGAGGATGTCTTCGGCCAGATCGTGCCACTGGTCGCCGAAGGCACCCATGAAGGTGACAGTGATCCCGTCTGCATTCGAGGGGGCGCTCGCGCCGGTCGGATAGACGCGGAGCTCAACGTAGTAGAGATCCTCGTCTGCGGCGAACGTATGGTCCGGGTATAAGTTGCCGTTGCTGTCCTGGAAAATGAAATCGCCTTCTTTGTCGAACATGCCGTCGCCCTGCCGGTCGACCGCCAGAATCGCGCCGTTCGCAGCGTCGACAATCTCGACGTGGCAAGGCGCGCTGCTTACGGCCGTGTAGTCGAAAAGGCGCTCGGCTGTACCCCTCTTCCGTATGGCGTGTTGAATGGGGACGAAGTAGAACGGGTTCAGCTCGACCAGATTGGCGTTCACCACCGTGATGTCGGAGGTTTCCTGTTTCGTGGCGTACGTCCACTTCGAGGACTGGGGCTGTCCGCCGTCCGGCAGCCATTTCAGCTCGACCGTGCCGCAGTCGTCATTCGCCGCGGCTTGCGCGCACAGGGAGAGACGAATCAACCCCGAAGGCTCGAGGGTGATCGGTATCGGCTGGTTCGGCTTACGGGCGGCGCGGGGATTGACCTGCAGCCGGATGACGTTGGCGACTTTGTCCCACTCGGTCAGCGCGATGGAGTCAGGGATGATTAGTCGTCCCGAAACGCCGCTCCCCGACGGGTTGGCGAGGGCGAACCCTGCCAGCGCCGTTTCGTCTGGCAGCGTCCTGGACTGCACGTCCCGAGGCTGTAGATCGGTCTGCAGCGTTTCGGCTGCCGCTGTCTTTACCGGAGGCGGAGGCGACGCGCTCGAGGACTGCTTGCTCGCCATGGCGACCTGCTGAAGGCCGCCGATCCAGAAGTCCGGCACGCCCGACTTCCTGCAGTATGCGAGGATTTCGTTTTTGAGGCCTGCGCTCTCGTTGCCCCGGCCCCGGCTATCGAGGAGTTCGGCGACTTTCACGAGCGCGTCCGCTTGGCGGTGCGCGGGGATGTCGGGGTGGGACTTGAGGTGGTTCCGGATCTCCTGAATCCACTCGTCCGCGCGGGCCGTGTCGCCTTTGGCTAGGTAGGTCCGAGCCAGCTTGGCCATAACGGCGGGCAGATGGACGTGCCAGCCATACGACTTCGACAGTTCCAGCGTTCGCGTGTAGAGATACACCGCTTCATCGTAGCGCTTGAGCTGGTAACAGAGGTCGGCGTAGTCCCGGAAGAGCGTGACCTCGCCGGTCCGGTTTCCGTTGTCCCTGAACGATTCGATCAGCGTGAGAAGCCTCTTCTCGGTGCTCTGCGTGTCGCCCGTGCGGATCTGGATTTCCAGTTGGTCGCGCTCGGTGTACTCGGCGTCTTTCTGCTGCCCCGCCTGTTTCAGCCATGTTTGAATCGAGGCGAGGTTGGTCTGCGTGTTGGGGTCGTGCGTCAGGTCGAACACCATCTTGTTGACCAGACGCAGGGCACTCAAGTCGTACTGTCCGTCTGCCGATCCGTTAAGGACTTGGCAGGCATCCATGGCTTCTTTGACGTAGCTTTCCGACGGCCCGTAGTACTGGGAGAGGTTCCGGTTCAGGTTCATCCGCGCGCCCTGAATGGCGTCAGTGTTTGCGCGGGTGGGCTCCATGCCCGCCAGACGCCGGTCGATAGCGATGGCCTCGGGAAGCCATCCGAGAAAGTCGAGCAGCATCGCTTTGCGGTTGAGCACTTTCAGGTAGTAGTTTTCCTCCGCCGCATTGCGCTTCGTCGCGGTTGCTTTGAGATACCGCTCTGCCGTTTCCAGCCGCTCGAGGGCTTTGGTTGTGCGGGCCTCGGATTCAAGGATTATGCTTTCCATCCACAGTTGCCGGGGAATGAGGCAGCTAATGTCCTCGCTGACTCCGGCGGGCTTGATCCCGCTCAGCAAATCATAGGCTGTGCCCGTCTGATCCTTAATCAGGGCGGCGAGCGTGCGGTTGGCTTTCTCATGCCACTGCCTGGCCTGAGACACGCGGTGCGAGTTGTAATAGAATTTGGTGACGAGACCTTCGAGATACGCTTGCTCGTACATCTGGATGCGGAAGGGCATCGGAGTCTGACTGCCGGAGGTCTGTCTCTTCAGGTAGTCCAGCGCCAGAAGGGCGTCCTGCAGGCTGGCTGTGTTGTTTCCCCGGTGTTCGCGGCATCTGGAGAGGTCGCGCGCAAAATAGAACGCATAGTAGTCGTCGCCGCGAGATACGGCGTTGCTCAGCGCCCCACTCAGGAGGGTCTCAGCCTGAGCATATTGGCCGGCCCTGGACAGGCGTTTGGCCTCAGCGTACTGCTGGGAGGGGTTCCCGGACGAGGGACCGTTCGCGAAAGAGACCGATCCGCAGAGCATGGCCAACGCGCAAATAGAGCCTAGCTGCCGGCTGAGCACTGCGCGGTGGCCGGCGGATAACATTTCGATCCCGCTGGCGAAGAGAAACGATAGCGGGCGCATTCTCGGCATGTTGTAATACATCTTCCCACCTCCATCTCTAACATACCGTCACTGTATATTTTTTTACGCTGAACGACAATGATTATATCAGCGGAAAGTTTCGGCGCATTGCCGCGAATCGGCGGGCATTCGAACGGCATCCCCTTGTGCCCTGGAATGTCTATCCCTATGTCGCGAAATGACGCCTCACTTTCCGAGACTGGCCCCACTTACGTGCGGGCGAAATGCCACCTTATCCGACATTCAATCTATTCCGCGAAACCAAGCAGGCTGCCCACTGCAAGACATAGCATTCCCGAGAGACAGGCTGCAACGAAACACGCGACAGCGAAGAGGCAGGCATAGGCTAAAGTCTTGAATCCGCCAAGGCCTCGGCTTCGGAAAATGAAAACCGGAAACGCGATGGCAAAAAGGAGTACGAGCAAGACCCTCATGCCCGTACTCATTCTGTTGCGCCGCTCAATTGCATCGAGTGAGCACCACGAGCAGAGCAGGAAAATTACCGGAATACCCATGATGAGATCCGCCATTCGGCTGCTCGGCTGATCGTCAGGCAAATATGCACTAACTCCGCCCAGAACCGCCGCATAGAACAGCAGGCCGATCAGGGCAAATCTTTTTTGCATGCGATATGATGGCCGCATCGTTTTTTCAGAATCGGTTTTGGTTGTTTCAGCCTGCATTCAGTTTCCTGCCAGCTCAGCAACTCGTGCGCGTGGGTAATCGCGCCTCCTGCCCGCCCGTGTTCGCGCCGAAAATCATCTGCCCGACTGGGGGCATATCACAGTCCTAAATCCAATGCTGTAGGAGTAAGTCTGATCCAACATACCCTGCCGATACGCACACCGCTGGTAGAATGCTCGGCCCTCCCAACTGGCGCCTCGTATGACGCGCACATCAGAGCCTGCGTCCGGGCCTCTCGGGTCAACAATAGGCATCGTCGCGTAATCACCGGCAGCATAATAGTCCCAGCACCACTCAATAACATTGCCAGTCATGTCATACAATCCGTAGCCGTTCGGAAGAAAATAACCGACCGGACTGGTGTAGGGCGTGTTGCCCGTCACGAACAATGGGTTGTACTGTTGAGTCGGGCTAGTGTCATAAGGGAAATCTAGGTGACTGCAATAGTTCGCCAGACTGTGTTGGATCGTGTCTCCCCAAGGGAACCGGTGACCGCTCAGTCCGCCTCGGGCGGCTTTCTCCCATTCTGCCTCCGTTGGCAGCCTATAGCCTCCCGCACTCCACTTGGCATGCGGAGATATCTCTCCACTCCTGTATACCTGCGTCATTTCCGCATCTATGTAGTACACGGGTGACCTCCCCTCTTTCTCGCTGCGGGCGTTACACCACTTTACCGCATCGAACCAATCCACCCTCCCCACGGGATAACTGTCCGGCTTGGTCGTACTCACGTAGAACCCAAATTGGTAACCGTTGGTAACGGCCCAATTGCGAACCCCTATCCATTTGCTCCAAGAGACTTCTGTGCAGTCCATATAGAAAGAGGATACGTATACCGAATGCACGGGATTCTCCATCCCATATCCGTCGCCGAGATTGTCGCCCATCTGGAAACTGCCGGCAGGAACCAGCATCATTCCCGAGGGTGGATTTGCATCGTGGACGCGCAAAGCCATCGTGGCGTTCGTCGCCTCGTGCTGCACATAATCGATCCAGTTACTGGGACCCGCTATCGTCGTCGCCCGCTGCACGGTACACGTCACACC
>CAYSXF010000374.1:0-5117 GCA_964434815.1 uncultured Lentisphaeraceae bacterium | reverse complement strand
AGCGCGTGCTGCGGGCGGACGGCCTCCGGATTCCGCAGTTGCTCGACGGCATCATCCCGCTGTTCGAGCTCGACAGTTACGCGCCGCCGCTGATCATGATGTCCGCCGTCGAAGGCGACCAGCTCGACCCGGCGGTCGAGACGAGCTATCGCGCGGCGGTCACGAAGCATGTGCCCTCTGCACCTGCCGTGACCCGCATCGGCCGGTTCGACTTCTATGCCCGCGCCGAGAAGGCGTATGCGGTTGTCATGACAGGCGAGTTGGCCAAATACGGCAACATCATTCTCAAAAAAGGCGTCACGCCCTGCGAGTGAGAGGGCTGTTGAACTATAGGCGATCAGACGGTTAAGTGAATGCACAAAGTGTGTCAACTTCTTGCCGTTTCGCAAAGGAAGCGACCTTG
Organism: uncultured Lentisphaeraceae bacterium; assembly: GCA_964434815.1. Taxonomy (GTDB): domain Bacteria; phylum Verrucomicrobiota; class Kiritimatiellia; order RFP12; family UBA1067; genus CAYSXF01. The sequence goes on along the minus strand of CAYSXF010000374.1, from coordinate 4,714 downwards.
GACAAACTCGTGATCCTCCCCCTCGCGGCACTTTTGCTGGCCCCGCTGGTGGCGTCGCTCGCTGCCGAAGCCGCGCAGCCAAGCAATCTGAGTGGTCATCCATCGCTCCCGGTTGCCACGGCATCGCTGTCCGACCTCATTCGCGCATATGAAGCGGATGTGCAGAACGTGGGCAGGTTTTATGACTTGCCGTGGTCGACGGCGCGGTTTGACAGGATGGAAAAATTGTACGCGGACTGGCGGACGCGGTTGGCGGCAGTGAATTTTGCGGCGCTCGGGCAGTCGGGCCAGGTGGATTATGTGCTGTTGCGAAATGAGCTGGAGAAATCCGTCGCCGAGATCGCGCGAGACCGGCAGCGGCTGGCGGCGATGGATCAGCTCTTGAAGTTTCGCGGCGCGATACATGAGCTGGAGCAGGCGCGGTGGCGAGGCGGAGCTGTGGACAGCCAGTCCGCCGCTAGCAAAATCAGTGAGATCGCGAAACAAGCGAAGCAGTTGAAGGAGCAGACGGAAAAAGCGAAGAAAGAGGAGCGGCCATCACCGGCGCTGGCGCTGCGCGTGGCCGGTGCGACCGGAGAATTACGCGGCACGCTGAAGCGGTGGTTCGACTTTTACAGCGGTTCCCAGCCGGACTTTCCGTTCTGGATAAAGACGCCGTACGACGAAGCGGGGAAGCAGCTCGACGACTATGCGAAATATTTGCGCGAGGAGGTCGCCGGGCAGAAGGGCAAGGACGAAGACCCGCTCGTCGGAGACCCCATCGGCTCGGCGGCATTGGCGGAGGCGATCCGTTTCGAGTTTCTGCCGTATACCGCGGAGGAATTGATCGCGCTCGGCGAGAGCGATCTGGCGTGGTGCGAGGGAGAGATGAAACGGTCCGCCAGTGAGATGGGCTATGGCGAAGACTGGAAAGCCGCACTCGAGAAAGTGAAGGCCGATTTCGTGCCTCCCGGCCAGCAGGATGAACTCGTGACGGACATCGCTCACGAAGCGATTGCGTTCACACAGCAGCACCAGTTTATCACGGTGCCGCCGCTGTGCGAAGAGACGTGGCGGCTGGCGATGATGTCGCCAGAAGCAATGAAGACGTCGCCGTACGTGGCCTACAGCGGCCAGCAGATCCTGGTCGCCTTCGCCAACGCGGAGATGAAGCAGGAGGACAAGCTGATGGCGATGCGGGGCAACAACCGCGCGTTCACGCACCTCACGGTGATGCACGAGCTGATTCCCGGCCATCACCTCCAGTCGTTTCAGGGTGCGCGCCACAAAGAGTACCGCGCGCGCTTTGGCACGCCGTTCTACGTAGAGGGCTGGGCGCTTTACTGCGAGCTGCGCTTCTGGGACCTCGGCTGGGCGCGCACGCCGCAGGACCGGATCGGGATGCTGTTCTGGCGGATGACGCGCGCCGCGAGAATCATCGTGACGCTGAATTATCATCTGGGCCGGATGAAGCCGGATGAGATGGTGGACTTCTTTGTCAACCGGGTCGGCCACGAACGCTTTGGCGCGACCAGCGAAGTGCGGCGTTTCATCGGCGAGGACGTTGCGCCTTTGTACCAGGCCGGGTATCTGCTCGGCGGAAAGCAACTGCTCGCGTTGCACGACGAAATGGTCGGCGACGGCAAGCTGGCCGAGCGGCAGTTCAACGACGCCGTGCTCGCCACAGCCCCGATCCCGATTGAATTGCTCCGCGCCGAACTGCGCCAATTGCCGCTGACACGCGACACCCAGCCGGCTTGGAGCTTCGCGCATTGATTTTATGTGGGCTAAAATGAAACACCCTCATCTCTTGATCCTGTTGATCGCAGCCTCCGCTGTTCAGGCGACAGACCTTGTCGGCATCAGCATGACAGCGGGCGGCGCGAATATGATGGCGGCGACGGATCTGGCCGGCGCGCCCGGCGTGAGACAGGCTCACTGGAACAACGCAAAGGGCGCAGGCACGCTTCCCGCCGGAACGGTCACCAGCCAGAACGGCGTGGCGGTCGCCGGACTGGCCGTGACCATCGCTACCGCCAACAGTTTTTCCCAGCGGACGAGCGGCACGGGCAACGACACCAAGCTGTTCGGCGACGCCATCGACCATTTTCCCGAGAACGGCCCGACCCGCATCACCGTGACCGGGATTCCTTACGCCGCCTACAACGTCTATTTCTATGAACTCGACAAGGAAGTCGGCAGCGGAGCCAGCAACACGCGGGGCGGCTTCTTCGCGGTCACCAACAGCGTCAACCCGGTGCCGGTGCTGCGCTACATGAAGAACCAGGACGACAGCGCCACCGAGCTGCCGCTGGTGGACAGCAGCGGCAACGGCTATGTGCTGTCCACAACAGCGGCGATTGCGGCGACCGACACGTGGGCCCACGTTCAGGGCGGCAACACCGTCAAGTTCTCCGGACTGACGAACTCAAACTTCACGGCCGTCATCGGCACGATCGGCGCCAGCGCCTCCTACAAGGACATCCTCGGCCACTGCATCACCAACGGCAACTCGGTGGCGCGACTGAAATTCGCCGGATTTCAAATCCAGGAACTGGGACAGCCTGGGTGGAACGCCGATCCGATGGCGCTTTCCGCCGCGACACAGGGCCAGCTTTACACGAACACGCTGGCGGATTTGGCCACCCCGCCGCCGGGCGGCACGCTGACGTTCAGCAAGGTCGGCGGCCCCGCCTGGCTGTCGGTCGCCGCCTCCGGAAGCGTGAGCGGCACGCCCGGCCCCAGCGACGCCGGTGTGAACAGCTTCACCGTGCGGGTGGCCGACTCCGGCACCCTGGCCGACGACGCGACTCTGCGGATCACCGTGCTGCCGGTTGGGATGAACGGAACAGCCATCCGGTTGGCGTCACCCGACAACAGCCTCACGCTGGCCTTCGCGGTCAGCAACTTCGATGGTTCCGCGGCCTGTCCCGTCTATAGCGTCACCCGATACGGGCAGACGCTCATCGCCTGCTCTAAGCTGGGACTGACCTTCGGAACCGGTTCGTTAGGCGCGAACCTGACTCTGCTCAGCCAGACGGCCACGTCGAGCGACACGGCCTGGCAGCCGGTCTATGGCGAGCGGTCTACGGTGACCAACGCCTACAATCAACTGGTGGTGGACCTGCAAGAAACTGCGGTGCCCAACCGTCTGTTGCAAGTGACGTTCCGCGCCTACAACGAAGGCGTGGCCTTTTGCTACACGGTTCCTGCTCAGGCCGGTCTGGCGGGCGCGAGCAATCTCACGGAACAAACGGAGTACCGGTTCAACGGGGACTATCCGGCTTGGACGACTACGTCGGCCCAGGGAACGTACAGCGCCAACACACTTAGCGGCGTCCCTTCGGGCTGCGAGCGCCCGCTGCCGGTTCAGTTGGCCACCAACCTGTATGTGGCTCTCGGCGAGGCGCGGCTCGTGGATTATGCGCGGATGAAATTCGCCCCGCTCTCCGGCAAAGCCAACAGCCTGGTCAGCCTGCTGGACGGCCCGGTGAACAGCGCGCTGCCGATGACCACGCCTTGGCGCTTTGTGCTGGCGGGCGACAGTCCGGGAAAACTGCTGGAAAACGATTTCCTCGTGCTGAACCTGAACGATCCCTGCGCCGTGACGAACACCGATTGGATCAAGCCCGGCAAAGTGATCCGCGAGGTGACGGTGACCACAAACGGCGGCATTGCCTGCGTGGACTTTGCCGTGAAGCACAGGCTGCAGTACATCGAATACGACGCCGGCTGGTATGGCCCGGAAAGCACGACCTTGGACGCGACGCAGCCGAAGGCGGGGCTAGATCTGCAGCGCGTCATCGATTACGGCAACTCGAATGGCGTCGGCGTTATTCTCTATGTCAACTGGCTCGCCATGACCAATCAACTGGGCATCCTTCCGCCCCTTTACCGGAGCTGGGGGGCGAAGGGCATCAGGTACGGGTTCGTCGGCCCCAACAGCGCCATCGGCTTGCAGGCTCCCAATTCAATAGTGAATCAGGCCGCGCGCCTCTGCGCGGACAATCAGATCCTGATGGATGCGCATGACGAATTCCGCCCGACCGGCTACACGCGGACTTACCCCAACATGATGACGGTCGAAGGCATCGCGGGCGATGAAACCACGCCGACGGCGGCGCAGGACATGATGTCGCTGTTCGCGCGCATGCTGGCAGGCGGGGCGGATCACACCGTGTGCTACTTCGACAAGCGCGTCACCAACACTTGGAGCTGCGCCTATCAACTGGCCAAGGCGGTCTGCTTCTACAGCCCGCTCCAGTTCCTTTACTGGTATGACTCCCCCACGAATTCCCCCGGCTATGTCAGCGGCGGCAACGCCAAGATCACCGATGAGCCGGAGCTGGAATGCTACGACTACATGCCTACCGTCTGGGATGAAACGCGCGTGTTGCAGAGCGCCATCGGCAAATACGCCGTCATCGCGCGGCGCACTGGAGACGACTGGTTCATCGGCGCCATGAACGCCGATTCGGAGCGCACCTTCGACGTGCCGCTGGACTTTCTGACGCCCGGCCGGAAATACATTGAAGCCGTCTACTCACAAGACCCAACAACGCCGACGCGCACCCATGTCCGGATCGACCGTTGGCTGGTGGATTCCACAGTGACGAATGTCGTGACGCTGGGTGCCTCAGACGGCGAAGCGATCCGCCTGACGGCCATGACGGGGCTCATGCTGGGTTGTGCAATCAACAGCTACAGCAAGTTCGATCGCAAGAACTACTTTTAC
>CAYSXF010000373.1:0-5141 GCA_964434815.1 uncultured Lentisphaeraceae bacterium | reverse complement strand
CGGTACGCGCTCCCTGCGGTCCCTGCGGCTTGAGTACGGCCTCCCACTGGGCGTCGTCGAGCGCGGTCCACTTCACCAGGAGTCGCCCAGGCGCTGCGCCCGCCACGCGCGCAGCGCCGATGACTCATTCGGCGGCGCGGACGCAGCCAGGTCATCGGTGAAAAAAAGCGCGTCGCAGCGGCCGTCGAAGCCGGTCAGGTCAATGAGGCGGATCTCCACGCCGGGATCCGTCAGCGAGAACGTACCGCCGTCGGACCAGCCCCACGCCGCCGGCGCCGTGCCGAACACCGCGGGCAGCGTCACGCCGTTGAGGGCAATCTGGAAACGGCCTGGCTTCACTCCCGCGAAATCCGGCGTCCAGTCGCGCGTGCGCACCCACAACCGCCACGTGCCCACAGAAGGCATCGTCACGGATGTCACCGCGTCGGCCACCGGCACACCCATCCCGTGCGACAGCAGAAATGGCGAGCCCATCAGATCGACGAACTGCGTGTCGATCACCCATCCGCCTTTTTGTTGGAAGGTCTCGGCCTCGACCAACACCTCCGCTGCGGAGGCAGACAGCCATGCGACCAACATCCCAAGAAGAACTGTTGAGTTCCGCTTCATCAGCATTATTCTTTTCACACACACAACCAACCCTAAATCAAGTTGATGGCTCGATGATAGCGCAACAGGAGGCTTGAATGCCAGCCATATAAGGACTGGGTTAAATATCCCGGTTTTTTGGTTTTTTAAAATATAAGACCAAAGGCGTATTTTGGCGTTGCATATATAAGACTAAAGGCGTATACTGTTTATCAAATGGAAGGAGTAATACCCATGACTAACGACAACCACAAGTGCCTGATTTGCAAAAAAGCAGACGCGGATATCTGTTACACGACTCAATTTGGCGAGGCTTTTATCTGCCTGGCCTGCGATAAACAGATCTCGGCGATAGAAGAAGACCAAGCCGCACATCGCTGGTGCGGACTCACTTCTTGGTCTTGGCTTGCCGTGCAGCAGGATTATAGCGGCACATTAAAGCATGCCCTGTCCTGATAGCGGCATTGTTTTCTAAAGCGATTACATAAGGCGCGCTTCAGCACGCCAGTGTGTTTGCATATCGAAGAGCTTCCCGATAGTGCAGTCGAGGCGGAACGCGAACTCGCAAACCTAGCGTCACACGGCAAATAACATGATGCCGATTTGATGCCGATTCAACCCGTTTAATGCCGATTCGGGTTGATTTCGGTCATTCTGGCGTGGTATTATAGTGTTCCTTTAAAAGGACGTAAGGTGCTTCTAATCTGATGGTTAGGCACTTTCGGGCGAGTGGTGAAATTGGCAGACACGCAAGACTTAGGATCTTGTGCCGCAAGGTTTGCGGGTTCGAGTCCCGCCTCGCCCACCATTGATTATTTGCTCACTTTGATCACATGCGTGGCGTACCCCATGGACATCTCCGCGGCCTCCATCACGGTCTCGCCCAGCGTCGGATGGGCGTGAATCGTCTGCGCCAGATCCTCCGCCACCGCCCCCATTTCAATGGCCAGCGTGCTTTCGGCGATCAGCTCTCCCGCGCCAGGCCCCGTTATGCCGACTCCCAAGACGCGACCGCTGTCTTTTGCGGTGATCAGCTTGGTCAACCCGTCGCTGACACCCAGTATCGTCGCACGCCCGGAGGCCGCCCACGGATACTTGGCAACCGCGATAGCCAGGCCCTGCCCAGCGGCCTCTCGTTCGGTGAGTCCCGTCCAGGCGATTTCCGGCTGCGAAAAAACAACGGCAGGAATCGCCTGCGGGGCGCAGACGGATTTGCGTCCGGCAATCGCCTCCACCGCGATCTTGCCTTCGAACGTCGCCTTGTGGGCCAGCATCGGCGGGCCGGCGATATCTCCGACCGCGAAAATCGCGGGCTCCGCCGTCCGCCGCTGCTCGTCAGTGACGACAAAGCCGCTTCGATCTAATTGCACCCGCGTCTGTTCGAGCCCCAGATCCCGCGTGTTCGGGCTGCGGCCCACCGAGACCAGCACCCGGTCATAAGTCTCTGTCCTCTCCTGTCCCGCTCGATCCGCCATCCGCACCGTGACCTGGCGGTCGTTCGCTTCGATCGCCAGCACGCGCGTCTCCAGCAGGATAGCCTCAAACTGCTGCTTGAGCCGTGCTGCCAGCGGCTGGACCAAATCCGGGTCCGCACCCGCCATCAGCTCCGGCAGCATTTCCACCACCGAAACCTTCGACCCGAAAGCCGCGTAGGCCTGCCCCAGCTCCATGCCGATATAGCCGCCGCCGATCAAGAGAAGCCGCGCCGGAATATCCTCCAGCGCCAGCGCTCCGGTAGAGTCCATCACGCGCGGCGAATCTGGCGCGAACGGCAGGCGCGTCGGCACCCCTCCGGTCGCCAGAATCGCAGACTTGAAACGCACCCGCTCATCGGCTCCGTCTGACCTCGCCACGACCAGCGTCGACGCGTCTGCAAAGCGCGCCCGCCCTTGGATGAAGCGCACCTTGCGCGCTTTCATAAGCTGCCCGAGCCCCTCCGCGAGCTTCGACACGACCGATTGTTTCCAGCTCCGCAGGCGAGCGACGTCGAGCGACGTCGCGCCGAACGAGAGGCCGAACGCCTCGGCCGCCTGGGCTTCGCGCATCACGCCGGCCGCATGCAGCAGCGCCTTGGACGGGATACAGCCGCGGTACAGACACACCCCGCCGGGAGCGGCCTCCATATCCACCAGCGTCACGTCCATCCCCAGATCAGCCGCATAGAACGCCGCAGGATAGCCCCCGGGGCCGCCGCCGATCACCACCAGTTCGCAAATTTCAGTGTCGCCCACAAGAACCTCCGCTCACCCGTTCAGCGCCAGAAGCAGCGGCTGCTTGATCGCCTCCTTGATCCAGCCCATGAACGCCGCGCCGTCCGCGCCGTCGATCACGCGGTGGTCGAACGCCAGCGACAGCGGCAGCACCGTGCGCTTGACGATCTCGCTGTTCACGACCGCTGGCTCCTCGTAAGCGCGCCCCAGCCCGAGAATGGCCACTTCTGGGTAGTTCACGAGGGGCGTGTAGTAGGTCCCGCACACCCGCCCGAGATTCGTCACCGTGAACGTGCTGCCTTCCATCTCCTCCCGTTTGATTTTCCCTTCGCGGCATTTCGCGGCCAAGGCTTGGATCTCCACCGCGAGCGCCACCATGTTCTTCGTGTCCGCATCGCGCACGGTCGGCACCATCAGCCCGCGCGGCGTGTTCACCGCAATACCCAGATGCACGTACTGCTTGTAGATGATCTCATGCGCCTCCATGTCCACAGACGCATTGAAGGCGGGAAACTTCCGAAGCGCCTGCGCCACGATTTTGCAGACCATGACCGCCATGCTCAGCTTGCCGCCTTCTTGCTCTGCGAGACCGGCGTACTGCTTGCGCAAGGGTTCCAACTCCGTGATATCCGCTTTGTCGCACAGTGTCACATGCGGCACCTGTGACCAGGCGAGAGCCAAATGTTCCGCAGTGATGGCGCGGATCAGGCTCATCTTCTTGCGCTCCACAGCTCCCCAGCGCTCGAAGTCCGGCAGCGGCGGAGCCGATGCGCCTGCCGCAGCCGCCATCGGGCGGACTTCACTCGCCTGTTTTGCTGCCCGCGTCACGTCGTCTTTCGAAACACGCCCGAAAGGCCCGCTAACGGGCACTTTGGTCAAATCCACGCCAAGCTCCCGAGCGAGACGCCGCACCGACGGAGCCGCAGGCACTTGATGATCGGCGGATGCTACAGGCGAAGGCGTGGGAGCCTGTGCGGACGTCGCCTCACTTGTGGTCGCAACAGGTGCTTGCTCGCCCGTGGCCGGTTGTTCCGAAACTTCAGCAGGCTTCGTTTCGGCTTGTGCCGGCGCTTCTGCCGCCGCCGGTTTTGTCTCGGCATCCGAACCGGCCAGGCTGAAAATGAGCTGCCCGCTCCTGATCTTGTCGCCCGGCCGCACATGCACCTCCGCCACCGTGCCGGCCACAGTCGAAGGCACTTCAATCGTTGCCTTGTCTGTCTCCAGTTCCAGAACCGTCTGGTCCACCGCCACCGCTCCGCCAGGCGCCACCAGCACGCGCACCACCTGAATGGAGTCGATGTTTTCACCTAGCTCAGGAAGTTTGAATTCCAGTGCCATTTCTCAATTCCTTTTTATTTTCAGCCTCCAAGACCATCGCCAATGAGCAGTGACTATTGACCTCTGTCCTCTGACCTCTTCCCAATGACTAATGACCAATGACCTCCTCACAAATAGATCGGATTCTTTTTTTCAGGATCGATCCCGAACGCGTCGCGCGCCTTGACCGCAGTCTCCGCAGGCAGCGTGCCCTCGCGCACGAGGGCCGAGAGCGCCGCCAGCGCCACATGCCGCGCGTCCACCTCGAAGAAGTCCCGCAGGGCCGCGCGTCCGTCGCTGCGCCCGAAGCCGTCCGTGCCCAGCGTGACAGTCCGCGCCGGAGTCCAGCGGCAGGCGCTCCCGCAGAGCGCCTTGACATAGTCGCTGGCCACCACCGCAGGCGCGGCGATCCCGCCCAGACACGCCGCAATGTACGGACGCCGCTCCTCGGCGTCGGGGTGCAGCAGGTTCCAGCGCTCGGTCTCCTGCGCGTCCTGATACAGCGCCTTGTAGCTCGTCACGGAATACACGTCGGACGAAACGCCGTAGTCCTGCGCCAGCATCCGGGCGGCCTTAAGCATCTCATTCAGGATCGTGCCGCTGCCCAGCAGCCGCACCCTTGGCGCGCCCTCCTGAGCCGCCTCGACGCTCGCCAGCTTATAGATGCCGCGCAGAATCCCCTCGCGCGACCCATCGGGCATGGGCGGCTGCGCGTAGTTCTCGTTCATCACCGTGATGTAGTAGAAGATGTCCTCGCCGTCGGCGTACATCCGCTTCAGCCCGTCCTGCAAAATCACCGCCAGCTCGTAGGCATAGGCCGGATCGTACGCCTTCAGGTTAGGCACCGTCAGCGCCGCGAGGTGGCTGTTGCCGTCCTGATGCTGCAAGCCTTCGCCCGCCAGCGTCGTGCGCCCGGAGGTCGCCCCCATCAGAAATCCTTTGCAGCGGTTGTCCGCCGCCGCCCAGATCAGGTCGCCCACCCGCTGAAAACCGAACATGGAGTAGAAGATGAAGAACGGGATCGTG
>CAYSXF010000372.1:3870-5144 GCA_964434815.1 uncultured Lentisphaeraceae bacterium | reverse complement strand
CAGCGAATTCCATCTGACCGCCGGCCTCGTTGACAAGGGCGAGGTTGCCGAGGAGCGTGGACGTGGCGTTGCGCTGGACACGGAACTTGCCCACCGGCATACCGAACATCCACTCAGAGTCGAAGAAGGTAGCGAAGATGTTTTGGTCGTAGGGATCCCACGTGGACATGGCTTTGGCTGTGGCGGACGGCATGCCGATCTTGCGCAGCAGGTCGCGCATGGCTTCGCGCACACGCTGATCCTCATCCCGCCAGTGGCGTTTTCTGCCCGGATCACGTGCGTTGAAATGCTCGTGCCGGATGCGCTTCAATTCGTCTTTGAGGCGTTGCTGTTCTGCGAAGGCCTCTTTGTCGTCATCGAAAAGATTCGCCTGCTTTGCCTTGGGCTTCGGGAGCGGTATCAGTGTATCCGCAGCGACAAGGCGAGTTTCGAGGTTGGGCAGCGGCCGGACGCCGAGGTTGGTAGCCTTCATGTCCACCTTCTGATCGACGACCAGGGAGATGAAAAAACGCAGTTTGGCGATCTGGACGGCGACGGGCTGGATGTCCACGCCGTAGATGCCGTTCTCGATGAGATAGAGCTTTCGGGCGAAGTCGAGGGCGTGGAAGCGGGTGTCGAAGGATTTTGTGATGTCCTCTATACGGGCGTGGCACGCGGCGATCTCTTCCTTGGGCGCTCCGGTCTCTTCCAACACTTTGCAGTAGCGCTCGGCCTCGGCGAGGCGGTCGCGTTTCCACAATTCGTTATTGGGGTCGAGTTTCTGTAGGAGATCCACGAGCCGGTGCAACGCGCCCATCGGGAACGCGCCGGAGCCGCAGGCGGGGTCGAGGATCTTGACCCGGCCGATGGCGGCGATGAGGGCGTCGCGCTGGTCGGGCTTGATGTCCTTGGGATTGGCGGTATTGGAAAAGAGGTTGTCGAGCGCACCTTTGACTTTGGGCACCTGGGTGGTGAGGTATGACTTGAGCGCCTCATCCACCATGTAGGTGACGATCTCGCGCGGGGTGTAGAACGCTCCGAGGGCCTTGCGGGCGGTGGTGCGGGTGTCCTCGTTGTAGGAGGCGAGGAGGTTTTCAAAGACCTTGCCGAGCAGTTCGGGGTCGAGAGCGATTTCCTCTTCGAGCGGGGTGTTCTCCTCGATGGTGAACTTGTAGCGGGAGAGGATCTCGATGAGGCCGCGCACCTTGGCGCGTTTGGAACGGGCCGTGCGCTTGTCCTCCTCGCCGTAGTCCTTGGAAAGATCCACATTGCGTTCGGGGCCGAAGAACAGGTCG
>CAYSXF010000372.1:0-3860 GCA_964434815.1 uncultured Lentisphaeraceae bacterium | reverse complement strand
GATGAAGTTGTCCTGCTTTTTGCCGGACTTGTCATCGAGGCAGTCGAAGAGGCCGCCGTTGAGGAACGGAATGCGTTCCGCCAGCTTCAGCCAGTCGGCGGGATTGAGGAAGTCGGTCTCGTAGCGCCAGAGGTTGGTGATGCCGTAGTTGGGGTCGTAGCGCTGGCCGCCTTTCTTCTTTTCGCGGAAGCCGCGCAAGTCGCCGGGCATGTTGAGCGTGCCGAAGAAGAGGTTCTGGAGAACGGCGTGGTAATAGGTGGAGGTTTCCAGCGAAAGGTCTTTGATCAGCTTTTTGAGCGGGCGGTCGCGGAAGAGGTCGGCGGGAATGAGACGCTTCTCGACCAGGAACCAGCAGAAGATGACGCGGGTGAGCAGCCGGATGAGAAAGAGGGATTTCTCCTGTTCCGTGTCGCAGTGTTGCGGCAGGCGGATGGTGCCGCTGTCCACGAGGTGATGCGCCCAGAAATACCAGTCGGCGATTTCGCGGTAGAAGTCGTTGGAGAGCGCGTAGGAGCCGAGGCGACGCTGCCAGGCTTCGTGAAGCTTATCGAAGCTGGCGACTCCGAAGTCGGCTCCGAGGTTTGCGAGGGCGAAATCATTGAGGATCTCAAGATGGGCGCGGATCGGATCGTCGAGCCGGATATCCTTGATGAGGGTGGCCTTTTCCAGAACGTCGCGCTCGGAATCGCGTTTGTTCAGACGGCGGTGGATGATGGCGAGAGACACGGTATCGCCATGCCGCAGGAGCACGAGCGCGGGCATGGGCAGCGGCTTGTTGACGGCGCGGGCGATGGCGGAAAGGTCGGTGCGGGTGTAGTGGCCATCCGGAAGCTCTACAGCAAAAAACAGGTAGGAGTGGCTCTGGGACTTCTGGACAGCGGCGGGATCATCGAAAAGGTCGCCGTTGGCGGTGAGTTCGGCGTCGGTGAGCTGGAAGAGCAGGTGGAGGGAGGTGAGTCGCTGAAGGGTTTCGCGCTCGCGCTCGGTGAGCTTCTTGCCCTGATCGAGCTGATCGAAGAACGCTTTGGGCGTGGCGATGGGGATGTGGCGGTCGGAAACGTAGCCGAGGGCGGCGAACAGCCGCGTTGCGGCCTCCGGAAAAGAGAGGGTGTCGAATTCCTTTAGGGCAGCGGCGATGGCGTCGCGTTGGTCGGTGCGGTCAGACATGGGGGGTGTCCTTTTGATCGTCGGAAAGTTCATAATCCGCATCGATCATCCATTTTTCGCGGACGCGGAATGCGGGGATGGTCTGGCGTTTGGCTTTGTTGAGCACAGAGGAGGGGTTCAGTTTGGCGGTCTTCGCCCAGCCTGAAAGCGGCACCATCCGGCGGCTCGTCAGGTAGGCGATGCGCTTATGAAGCGATTCGATCAGGAGAAGCGCGAGGAGACCCGTGAAGCCGTCCGCCTTGCCCGTCGTGAGGTAGCTGGCAAAGAGCGGGTAGTAGTCGGTCTTTTTGCCCTTGTTCTTCACGATGACCGGCGGATAGCCCAAGCGCATCAATTGCTGGTTGATAAGGACGCGCCCAAGGCGTCCGTTGCCGTCGCAGAAGGGATGGATAGTCTCGAATTCGGCGTGGAACCAGGCGATCCGGCTCAGAAACCACTCGTCGGAGTCGGCGTTGTATCGGGCGACCGTCTCATCCATCAGGGACGGGACGAACTCGGGATTGGCGCCGATGTGGGCGCCGACGCGCACCCACTCCTTGCCGGAACGGAAACGCCCCGCCCATGCGTCGCTGATGCCGGAGAGCAGGGTTTTGTGCCACTCCAGAACGAGGGCGATGCTCAAGGCGCGGGAAGGGTCGGCCAGGATCGACTCCATGATCCGCGAGAGGTTTTTCGCCTCGAAAACCTCGCGGATGTCGCGGTCTTTGCGGACGATATCCCGCAGCAGGATGTCCTCGGTGTCTTTGAGGGTCAGCGTCGAGTTCTCGATCGCGTTGGAGTTGTAGACCATCTCGGGGATCTCGGCGACGGCGATGTCGTGAAGAATGTGGCCGCGACCTTTAGCGAGTTCCCGATAGTCACGGGCAAGGGCATCGATGCGCGATTGTGTTGTCTTGTTCACCATGGCGGTATGATAGTCAAGTTATCGTGAATTTTCAAAACTAACGAACATTATTCACGAATATTGCTCTCCCGTTACCTAATTTGGATTTCTCCGGCGGCGGACAGGTTGCGCCCGAGACATTGAGGCGTTGTCCCTATTCAGAGTGATTACCCTTTGCTTTTCCCTGACCCGATCAGGTTGGTGAGCATGGCGGTGATGACCGCTTTCTCCTGCGCCCGGCTTTCGGCGATCATCAGGGTCATGGCGACGAGGGCGTTGTCGGCGATGCGCTTGACGCCGTCGCGGTCGCGGAGCAGGCCGTTCTTGTCGGCGAAACGCAGGAAAACGGCGGCGGCGATCCGCTTGTTGCCGTCCACAAAGCTGTGGTTCTTGACCATGAAATAAAGCAGGTGGGCCGCTTTCTCTTCGACGGACGGGTAAACGTCTTTTCCATCGAAGCTCTGCATGACGGCGTTGAGCGAGCTGTGCAGGCTCTGGTCTTTCTCTTTGCCGAAAACAGCCGAGTCGCCGAATTTTTGGCGCATGGCGTCGATCAGCCGCTGGGTTTCGTCATAGGTCACTGCTTTCGCCTGGCGGCGGGAGGTCTTTGATATAGTCACACGCTGGTGGTCGTAATCGTCGAGCAGGTTGAGCGCGGCGGCGTAATCGGAAACGGTTTGCAGCAAGATTGAGGCTTCATCGCCGGTGAGCGCTTTGCGTTTGGAGATGTCGGCTGCCAGCTTGAGCGTCTGCTTGAGTTCCTTGAGCCGTTTCGCATTGACGGTATAGCCCTGCACAATGTGCTGTTTGAGCACGTTGGTGGCCCAGATGCGGAACTCGGTGCCGCGCTTGGAGTTGACCCGGTAGCCGACGGAAATGACGGCGTCGAGATTGTAGAATTGGGTTTGGTAGGCTTTCCCGTCTGTCGCAGTGTGTGCAAATTTTGCACATACTGAATTCTTGTCTAACTCGCCCGAGTTGAATACGTTACGCAAATGCTTCGTGATCACGCTTCGCTCGGTTGAAAACAGATCCGCGACTTGTGCCTGGGAGAGCCAAATCGTTTCATCCGTCAGCCGAACGTCCAGCCGGACGGCACCGTCGGCGCTCTTATACAACACCAGTTCTGACAGCTCTTTGCCCATCATGAATCTCCTTACCCTTTATTGTCAGGGCTTAGAATCACCATCCATGTGACAAGATCGAAGTCGGCCCCGTCCTTTGTCGGCACCTCGGCAGACGAGGGGAGCACCGCGTTACGGCTGGAAAGCAGGTTGGCGGCGGCGCGTTTCTGGAAGGTGAGTTCGATGGAGGCGAGGGCCTTCCGCAACAGACCGTCGTAATGGGACATGTCCGCGCCGTCCTGGGTGCGGGCGTCGAACAGGTCGCAGAGTTTTTCGAAAGCGACGGGTTCGCCCGCGGCGAGATCGCGCAGGAGGAGCATGGTCTCTTTGGGCTGGGCGAAGCTGTAGCGGACCGTGCCGTCGTCATGCACAAAGACGAGATAATAAGGCGACAAGGGGTTCAGCTTGGCCGAGTCCGACAGCTTGGCAGTGGCGTCGGAAGAGGCCGCCAGGCGATGGCGGAGGCAGAACAGCGCACCCGGCCGGGCAGCGGGCACTTCTGCCTTGGGGGGGACAACGGCATAGAGGCCTTCGCCGGCTTCCTCAAGTTCGGCCCGGTTGGCTTCGAGGTAGCGCAGGAGATCGAGCCGGAATTCGTCCAGCGAGAAATCGGTGAGCGAGACGGAGCCGTCAAGGTCTTCGAGGTCGAGAACCTCATCCTTCAAGCGTTTGAGCTGGCGGTCGCG
>CAYSXF010000371.1:0-5152 GCA_964434815.1 uncultured Lentisphaeraceae bacterium | reverse complement strand
CCATAGCCCTTGATGCGGCCGTCGGCGAAATTCACGCCGAAGACGGTCGCGTTGCCCGACATCGTCTTGCCGAGATATTCGGTGGCCGACCAATACTGCGCGTCGATCAGACGCTCGCCCATTTGCTCACGGCCCCAGACAAAAGCGAAAAAGTTCGTGTCAATGTAAGGTTTAGATTGCGCGACGGTGTGTGCGCTGTATCCCCGAAAGTCGATCAGCGAATAGAGCTCTTTGATGGTCGGCAGCCGCCAGTCGTGATGATCCGCCAGCGCAAAACTCTTCGCGCCTGCCACCGCCTGCGCAAAGGTCGATTTGTTTTTGAGGTCGGGCGTTTTCTGCCACATCAGTCCGGTGTTGAGATCCGTGACCGTGCCGTCGCCGTTGTCTTTGTAGGCCGGCGCGCGGCCTTGGTACTGAGCGTCCTGACCTTCGAACGCCGCGCCCGCCTGCGGATAAGCGATCTCGCGGTCATTGCTGAAACAGCGGTCCTGTCCGGTGTCCACAATGGCATAGGGCACCGTCTGTGCGAGGCATCCCGCCGACGCGCCAAGAAAAATAATTACCCATGCATGTGTCATTGTCGCTCTCATCGCATACCCCTTTCAATAAACAGCGGGCGGCTCCGTTGTGGCAGAACCGCCCGCACCCGTCAACTACTTCTGTTCCGGCGGCTGGGGACGGTCACCGGCGGGCGGCGCGTCCTTCTGCGGCTGCCTGTCGGGCCGCGGGCCGTCGCCCTGATGCCTCATTCCCTCGGGCGGCCCCATCTCGCGCATTTTCTTCAGCACGTCGGCGCCTAAAATCGAGTGCACCTTCAGTTGTGCGGCGACCTCGGCCTTGAAGGCGTCGGCGCGGGCCTGGCTCAGCGCGTCTGCGGCTTTGAGTGTGGCGGCCTCGTCGGTCGTCTCACCCCGCATGAGCTGGCTGAACGTCACTTCGGCCTTCTCGACCGCGCACTTGAGGTCGATCCGCTTGAGCTGCTGATCCTCCTCGAACTTCTTCAGCGCCTCAAGCTGCTGATCCGTCGCGCCAGCCTCTTTCAGGCGTTTGGGGTCTGGAAGCCCCCTCGGTCCGCCTTCGGCCCCGCCGCGCTGCATGCCCTGGCTGCCCATGCCTTCGGGCCGCCGTTCCTGCCTCATGCCTCGGCCTCCCTCTTGGCCGGGACCGCCACGACGCATGCCTTCGCGCTCCTGTTGCCCCTGGCCTTCGCATGGGGGACGCATGCCCGGCCCGTTGCCGCGGGGCTCCTGGCCCTGCTGTCCGTCCGGCTCCGCAAACGCCGTGCCGCTCAAAAGCGCGGCACCCATCATTGCTCCTAGCACATGTCTCGTCTTCATACCTGCTCTCCTTCCGTCTCAGATCCGTGCCGGCCACACTGTGTGTCCGTTACGTGACAGATTAAACACCATGCACATGACAGAGCGGTCACTCTTTTGATGACGAAACTGTCATGATTACAGGCTAGCATTTTCTGCGCAGGGAGCGGTACTATTTCCGCATGAGAATTCTTGTGGTCGAAGACGAGCGGAAGATTGCGGGGTTCATCCGGCAAGGCCTCGAGGAGCACGGCTTCACTGTCGAGGTCTGCAGCAACGGCGGCGACGCTTTCACGCTGGCCACGACGCGGCCCTACGACACGATCGTGCTGGACATCATGCTGCCGGGGCGCGACGGCCTGAGCATCCTACGCGGCCTACGCGAGCGCAAGAACACCGTGCCAGTGATTCTGGTGACCGCCCGTACCGAGCTGAACGAGCGCATCGACGGCCTCAACCTCGGCGCGGACGACTATCTGACCAAGCCCTTCTACGTCGAAGAGCTGATCGCCCGCATCCACGCGGTTTCCCGGCGCGTCAAGGACGACCAGCTCAGCCTGATGCAGGTGGAAGACCTGGCCGTGGACCTGATGCAGCGCCACGTGCGGCGGGGTGACCGGGAGATCGAGCTGACGGCGCGCGAGTTCAGCCTGCTCGAACGCCTGATGCGCACCCCCGGACGGGTCTTCACCCGCACCCAGTTGCTAGAACACGTGTGGGGCTATGACTTCGATCCCGAGACCAACCTCGTGGACGTGAACATCCGGCGGCTCCGCAAGAAAATCGACGACGACTCCGCCTCGCCGCTGATCGAAACCGTGCGCGGCGTGGGCTACCGCATCCGCAAGGCTGGGGAAGACCGCGCTACCGACAGTAAGGCGGTGTGAAGCTATGTTGCGCTCGTTCAAACTGAAGATGGCCGTTTTCTCCGCCTGCACGTCGGGCGTCATTCTGCTGGCCTTCGTAGTGCTCTTCATGTCGATGATCCGCCGCATGGGGCTTGAGCGTATCGACCGCCAACTGCACGCTGTGACCGAAGCTCAGATGCACCGGCCTGAGCCACCCGAGCACTGGGCCCGCTTCGACACCTCGCTCGCCGCCATGTACGGCGAAGAGCGCTCGCGTCAGTTCTTGGTGAAGGTCATCGGGCGGAACGGTCAACCGGTTTACACATCCCCTCGCTGGCCAGCTTCCCTATCCGACGCACTGCTCAATGTTCTTGAAGATCCCGATCAAAAGGATAAGCAAGAGTTCCGTCCTCCGCCGCCCCCTCAGCCACCGCCTTTCCGGCAGGGACGTCCAGGCGATGACCCGCCTCGCATGCCCCTGAAAAGGCCGCGCTTGTTCACGGTGCCGATTGAACACCATCCGTGGCGCATGATCGTCATGGGAGCGGATGCGGTGACCTTGATCGTCGGCACGGATCTGACCGATTTTCAGGCTGAGATGCAGCGGCACTGGAACATCTTCGCAGTCGCGTGCCCCATCGGCCTGCTGTTGCTCGCGACCGCTGGCTGGCTGCTGGCTGGCCAAGCTCTGCGCCCGGTGAAAGTCCTCACGCAGGTCGCCGGCGGCATCACGGCGAAAGGGCTTGATCAGCGCGTGAAGTCGCACGGCGCCGACCAAGAGTTCCAGGCGCTGATCGACGTGATCAACGGCATGCTGAACCGTCTGGAGGTCAGCTTCCGACAGGCCGCCCGCTTCAGCGCCGACGCCGCCCACGAGCTGAAAACCCCGCTGACGATCCTGCAAGGCCAACTGAACCAAGCCCTCCGCAGCGCGCCCGCCGGCTCCGACGAGCAGCGCACGTATGCGGACCTGCTGGACGAGGTCCAACGCTTGAAGTCGATCGTCCGCAAGCTGCTGCTTCTGGCGCAAAGCGATTCGGGGCAGTTGCGCCTGAGCGTTCAAAAGGTCTGCATCAACAGGGAACTTGAGGCGCTGTTCGAGGACCTGCCTTTATTGGCGCCCGGGCTTACGTTGAGCCAGGATCTCGCACCGGACGTCTGCGTCATGGCGGACCCTGATCTGCTCCGCCAAGTCCTCCAGAACCTGATCAGCAACGCCGTCAAGTATAACCACGAGCGCGGCACCCTCTCGTGCCAACTCAGCCAACAAGATGGCCAGGCGGTCCTCTCCATCTCCAATACGACGACGCCAGGCATGACCGTCGATAGAGAGCGCCTCTTTGACCGCTTCTACCGCGGGGACGCCGCCCACAACCGCAACGTGGACGGGACGGGGCTCGGCTTGAGCCTAGCCCGCGAAATCAGCCGCGCACACGGCGGCGATCTGATCGCGGATGAAGCCATCGACGGGTGGATCACCTTCCGGCTTACCCTGCCGCTGAGCGTCCCGGAAGCTCTGTCCGCGGCCGCGCAGCCGGCATAATGCGGCGCACCTATTTTCCCCGCTGCGGGGTTTGCAGGCTGCCCGTAAGCGCGTTCAGGATGTTTTCTTCCGTAATGATTCCCAGCACAGCACCGTCTTTCGCATTCCGCACCATAACCATGGGCTGGCGGTTCTTCCGCATCAGCGGCAGCACGTCGTCCGCTCGCACGTCCGCATTCACAAAGAAAGAGGGCTGCATGCAATCGCAAGCCCGGCTTTTCTCCGGGTCAGGCCCGGACGTCAGCACGTCCAGCGTGTTCAGCACGCCGACGCAGCGAACGCCATCCTCGCTGAAAACCGGCAGCCGCGTATGGCCCGAGTCGCTGACTAGACGGTAGCACGCGCTCAGCTTGGCCTGCTCGATTGTCTTCGACACCCGTGCCAGCGGCGTCATCACCTGCGCCGCTGACAGGGAGTGCAGCGCCAGCACCCGGTTGATCATGAGCCTCTCGACCGCCGTAATGCGCGAACCCTCGCGAGGGTCGCTGACCACGTTCTGAATATACTCGCGCGTCATCAGGAACCGCTGATCCGATGCGTTCCGGTTTTTCGGCACCAGCCACTTCGTCATGAACAGCACCAGCGAAGTCAGCGGCAAAAGCAGCTTCGTCACGCCGTAGAAAACACGCGCGATCCACAGCGAGCGGCGCAGAGGACGCGTCGTGAAAAAAAGCTTCGGCAGGTACTCGCAGAAAAACAGAATCGTAAAAGCCATACCCACGCCCCACAGCGTCTGCACGGCGTGATGGCGGGGGAAAAATGACTGGGCCAGACTCGCGGACAGCGTAGAGAGCACCACGCTCATGAGGTTGTTCCCCACAAGCGTCGTCGCCAGAAAGCCCTGCATGTCTGACACATACCCGTTGAGGATCTTAGCGGCCTTGGAACCCGTCCGCACCAGATGCATGAGCCGCGCATGGTTGATCGACAGCACCCCCGTCTCCGCACCTGCGAAGAACGCACAGGCGACGAGGCAGAAAAGAATCGCGGCGATGTTGAGTTCGACGTTCAAAGCAACTCCTCATCTTCGCTTTCAAACACGAGGTCGTCACTTTCCTGCACGGCTTCTAGCTGTGCTTCGGGCCGCTCGAGCACCTCGATCTGGATGACGTCGATACGCCGCTTGCGCATGCGCCGCACCGTGGCGCGGCAGCCCTGCGCTTCGACGGACTGCCCCGCCTGCAGCAGCCGCCCGGCATGGAACGTGATCCAGCCGGCAATGCGGTCGGCGTCGTCGGCGTCCAGCGCGAGGTCGAGCTGGCGGTTCAGCTCTTCCAAGCTCACCGTGCCGTCCACCAGCCACACATCGCTGCGGAGAAGCTGGATGGCGGGCCGTTTTTTCGGATCGTTTTTCGCCACGGGCACCGTGATCAGCTCTAAAATGTCACCGCGCGTAATCCTGTCTCTTATACACATCTGACGCTGCCGACGAATAGAGAGGTGTA
>CAYSXF010000370.1:0-5167 GCA_964434815.1 uncultured Lentisphaeraceae bacterium | reverse complement strand
GGCGATCATGCGCAGACGCTCCTTCTCCTTGCGCTGCTGAGGCCGGATCATCATGAAATAGAAGATTCCGAAAACCAGCACCATCGGGAGCAGCATGCCCCCCATCCCGGCCGCACCCGGCGCGGCAGCCTGAGCCATCATTATTCCTGCGTTCATCGTTCTCCTTCTTTCCTAATAAATCATTGCGGCAATGGGCTTCCGTGACCCGCGAGCGGGGTTGCCCGCGACTTCAGCCCAGCGGGCCGCAGCACGGCCGCCAGCCCCTGCCGCCACTCGCCGAACGCGTCGTTGGCGATCGCCTCGCGCATCTCGCGCATAAACGCAAGGTAGCAGTGCATGTTGTGGATCGTCAGCAGCCGCACGCCCAAGATCTCGCCCACGTTCAGCAGGTGCCGCACGTAAGCGCGCGAGAAGTGGCTGCAGCAATAGCACGTGCACCCCTCCTCCACCGGCCGCATGTCCGTCTTATACGACCCGCCCTTCACCGGATAGGAGCCCTTGCGCGTATAAGCCGTGCCGTGCCGCGCCACCCGCGTCGGGATCACGCAGTCGAACATGTCCACGCCCCGCGACACCGACTCGCACATCTGGAACATGTCGCCGAGGCCCATCACATACCGCGGCCGCTCGCGCGGCAGGCAGCGCACGCCGTCCTCCACGCCCTTCAGCATCACGTCTTCCGGCTCGCCCACGCTCACGCCGCCCACCGCGTAGCCATCGAAGCCCATCGCGGTCAGCTCGCGCGCGCACCGTTCACGCAGCGCCACATACTCTCCGCCCTGCACGATCCCGAAAACCAACTGCCCCGGAGCCCGCTCCTGCTGAAGGCATAAGGACGCCCATGATAGGGTCTTGTCCACCGACTGGCAAGCGTATTGTGCGTCGCAGGGATAGGGCATGCACTCGTCGAAGCACATCGCAATATCCGAGCCCAGCGTGCGCTGCACCGCCATCGCCTCTTTTGGCCCGAGAAAGAACTTCGCCCCGTCGATGTGCGAGCGGAACTCCACGCCGTCCGCGCGGATCTTGCGCAGGTTGTTCAGGCTGAAGACCTGGAACCCGCCGCTGTCCGTCAGGATCGGCCGGTTCCAGCCCATGAACCGGTGGAGCCCGCCGCAGGCCGCCATCACCTCCATGCCGGGCCGCAGCAGCAGGTGGTACGTGTTGCCGAGGATGATCGAGGCTCCGAACGCCTCGAGGTCGCGCGGTTCTAAGGCCTTGACTGTCGCCTGCGTGCCCACCGGCATGAACACCGGCGTGTCCACCGCGCCGTGCGCCGTCCAAAGCCGCCCCAGCCGCGCGCCCGTGTGCCGGTCTTCCTTCAGGATCTCAAACGTGCCCGGAACCGGCACCTCATTGTCTGCGCGTATTTGCATGAAGGCGCGTAGTAAAACACAATCCCCACCGCCGACCAAGAATAAAAACGCCAAGTTGCTGTTGACACGCCGCAGACCGCTCTGCTAAAGTTCGCGTCCGTTATGGGACAGCAACTTAGAAAAAGACTGAAACGCCAACGTCGTGACGCCCGCAACAAACGGGTTAACGCACGTCTGCGCGCCGGGATGAAAAAGTAATTCTTTTCGTCAGGGTGCGATGGCCGAGTGGTTAGGCAGAGGTCTGCAAAACCTCGAACAGCGGTTCAATTCCGCTTCGCACCTCCATGTTTGTAAACCGTTGTTTTGCCTTCGGGGAAGACAACGGTTTTTTTGTTTTCCCTCAATATCCCTCTCAACAGCCGCGCCCAAGTCTGCTATCCTTTCTCTTTCAACAGGGGGATACCACATGATCGACGCCGCTTTTGCCCAAACTTATTTCGATGCCCGACGGACAGCGATTCTGGACGACTGGTTCACGCTGCTGCGCCTGCCCACCGTCGGCACCGACCCGAAACGCCTCGGCGACTGCGCCCGCGCGGCCGCGTGGCTGAAGGGCTTTCTCAAGCCGCTCGGCTTCGAGGTCGAGATCCTCACGCCAGAAAGTGGCCTTCCTGTGCCCGTGCTGTTCGCGGAGCGGCTCGTGCCCGACAGCAGCATGACCGTGCTCTTCTACGGCCACTACGACGTGCAGCCCGAAGACCCCCTCAGCGGCTGGCAGACCCCGCCGTACGAGCCGACCCTCGTGGACAACCGCGTTTTTGCCCGCGGCGCCCAGGACAACAAAGGCCAGTTCTTCGGTTTCCTCCAAGGCGTCAAGGCGCTGATCGACGCCGGCGAGAAGCTCCCATCTCTGAAGATCGTGCTCGAAGGCCAGGAGGAGAGCGGCAGCTACGCGCTCAGCGATCTCGCGCCCGCCCTGCGCCAGCGGCTCCAGGCCGACGTGCTGATGGTCAGCGACACCTCCTGCGGCCCGGACAACCAGCCCGCTATCGTGGCGGGCCTGCGCGGCGTCCAGCATTTCACCGTCACGCTGACCGGCCCGTCCCACGACCTCCATTCCGGCGTGCACGGCGGCGTCGCCCCCAACCCCGCGCACGGCCTGGCCAAGCTGCTCGCCTCGCTGCACCATGAGGACGGCTCCATCGCCGTCGAAGGTTTCGGCGACCGCGTGCACCACCCCTCCGCCGAGGAGTGCGCCATCGCCCAGCAAGGCGCGATCACCGACGAACAGTACGCCCGCGAAGTCGGCTGCCCCCCCTGCGGCGGCGCGCAGGCGCTCGACCCCGTCACGCGCGGCAGCTTCGAGCCCACCATCGAAATCAACGGCATGCACTCAGGCTACGGCGGCCCCGGCTCGAAGACCGTCATTCCCTCCACCGCCTTCGCCAAGCTCAGCATGCGGCTCGTGCCGAACCAGCGGCCCAAGGACACTCTTGCCGCCGTGCAGAAGCACCTCACCGACCATTGCCCGCACGGCATGACGCTCACGCTCACCGAGCCGTGCGTCGGCGCACCCGGCTTCCGCCTGCCGCTCAACTCGCCGGTCTTCCGCCTCGCCGCCGACGTGCTGAAGCAGATGGACGCGCGCGGCGCGCTCTTCCGCTGGGAAGGCGCTTCGATTCCGATCGTCGCCCAGCTGCAGCATCTCTCCGGCGCGGCGCCCCTGCTCGTCGGCTTCGGCCGCGAGGAGGACAAGATCCACTGCCCCAACGAGTCGTTCGGGCTCGACCAGTTCGTCCGCGTCATGACCTGGTCCACGCTCATGCTCAAAGCACTCGCGTAAGGTGTCGCCATGAAATGCACCGCGTCCGTCTTCATCGCCGTCGCCGTCGCTGTCGCATCAGCCCGCGCCGCTTTGCCTGACGTGATTTTCTCCATCGGCAAGGACGACCAGAGACCCGCCGAATTCGCGCTGGCGCAAGGCGCTGGCTGGCAGAAGTATCAATCCACCTTCACGCAACCGATCCGCTTCACGGTCGGGAAATCCAGGCCAGAGACCGACTGGCCCTACATCCACCCCAACACCCACGACAGATGGGCCGGCGGCACGACGCATCCCTTCGCCATCCGCTTCGCGCTGACGGAAGCGCCCACCCAAGCGCTCACCCTCGTGATCGGGCAGGTCAACGCACTGGAAAGCCCCACCCTGCTGCTCGCAGTCAACGGCAAGGCGCTTGAGCCGCGCTCGCTGCCCGAAGGATCGGGTGATTCCTCCGGCCACGCCGAAGGGCATGTCAGAGCCGAGCGCACGCTCGTCACCATCCCCGCCGACCGCTTCACCGCTGGCGACAACGAGATCGTCATCACCCTCGACAAGGGCAGTTGGATCATCTACGACTACGTGCTGCTCTGCACCAAGCTCCCCAAGGCCTACGAGCCGCCGGACATCGCCCCGCGCGCCGCCGCGTTGCGCGCCGGCGAATACGGGCTCTTCAGCGAGATCGTCTTCTCCACGCGCAACCACGTCAGCGACGGCCACTGGTACGCGAACTTCGGCTACTACTGCTCTTCGCCCGAGACCACAACCTACGGACGCCAGGGGCGCCTCGGCGTGTGGAATTTTCACACCGGCGCCGTGCGCCTGCTCGTCGACGACACCGAAGGCGGCGTCCGCGACCCCTGCGTCAGCTATGACGCGAAGAAAATCCTCTTCTCCTATCGCCCGGCCAACGTGCCCCATTACCATCTCTATGAGATCGGCGCCGACGGCAAGAACCTGCGGCGACTCACCGACGGCGAATATGACGACATCGAACCGTGCTACCTGCCCGACGGCGGCATCGTCTTCGTGTCCGGCAGAGCCAAGCGCTGGGTCAACTGCTGGCTGACGCAAGTGGCGACCGTCCACCGCTGCGACGCGGACGGCCGCAACATCCGCATGCTCTCCGCCAATATTGAACAGGACAACACGCCCTGGCCTCTGCCCGACGGCCGCCTGATCTACACGCGCTGGGAGTACGTGGACCGCAACCAGGTCAACTATCACCACCTCTGGACCATGAACCCCGACGGCACGCAGCACAGCGTTTTCTTCGGCAACCTGCACCCCGGCGGGCTCTTCATCGACGCCAAACCCATTCCCCACAGCACCGATATTCTCTTCATCGATTCGCCCGGACACGGCGCCGTCGAACACAAAGGGTTCGTCGCGCGCGTTTCCGCCAAGCAGGGGCCGGACGTGCAACAGAACCTGCGCCGCATCAGTAAGGCCGCAAACTACCGCGACCCGTGGCCGCTGACGAGCGACCTCTGCCTCGTCGCGCATGACCGCGACCTCGTGCTGATGGATGACGCCGGCACCGAAAAGACGCTCTTCTCCCTGCCTGCCGAATTCAAAGACTGCGACCTCCAAGAGCCGCGCCCGCTGCTGCCGCGCGCCCGCGAGCCGCTGATTGCGGACAAGACCGACCTCTCGCAGCCGGAGGGCGTCTTCTTCCTCGAGAACGTCTACGAAGGCCGCCAGATGGCTGACGTCGAAAAAGGTTCGGTCAAGAAGCTGATGATTCTGGAGTCCCTGCCCAAGCCCATCAATTTCACGGGCGGCATGGACCCTCTGAGCTATGTCGGCACCTTCACCTTGCCGCGCGTGCTCGGCACCGTGCCAGTCGAACCCGACGGCTCCGCGCATTTCGCCGTGCCCGTGCAGCGGCCCGTCTTCTTCGTCGCGCTCGATGCGCGCGGCCGCGCCATCAAGCGCATGCAGAGCTTCACGCAGCTCATGCCCGGCGAGCACCAGGGGCTGTCTCTTATACACATCTCCGAGCCCCACGAGACAGGCAGAAATCTCGTAT
>CAYSXF010000369.1:0-5169 GCA_964434815.1 uncultured Lentisphaeraceae bacterium | reverse complement strand
AACCACCCCCACTCCAGCGCGCACCGTCCAGTCCGTCACATGTGATGCCGCCGCAACGCGTGCCCGCCGTGATCGCCCAGGTGTCCGTCCCTTCAGGATAGTCTCCGAACCAGACCTTCAGTGCAGCCTCCAGATCAAGCGGATGCTGCGCCCCGCCGGGCATGCGGTTCAGCCGGACAGCCGTGACAGCCACCGGCAGTTGCGTCATCTCGTAACGTCCTCGGTTCTGCCCGAGTTGCCACGACAGAGCCGCCCGCGCCCGTTCAGCCATCTCCGCATCCTGTCGCAGACCTGACCCCACCATCAGCGCCCACGCGACCGTGGGCGCATGACTGAGGCGGTTCATCGGTTCCTTGCGTCCCCCTGGAGCGGCGTTCTTAAGGTTCCACCCCAGCAAATCGAAATCGGGTTTATTGGGGCATCCGCAGCCCCGCGCGATAGTGTCGAACGTCGTGATCGCGGCGTCGCGGTGCCGCACGAAATCCTTATCTCCGGGCCACAGGAAAGCAAACAGCATGCCTTCCAATGCGGGCCAATACCCGTAAATGTCGCCGTGAATATCGCCGCCGCTTTGGCCAGGCTCATGCCGATAGAATCCAGTTTCCGGGTCGAACCACGCCTTGCACGCCTGAGCCAAATCAAAGCCATGCCACGCTCGCACATCGAGCCCGGATAAGCGCATGCCGAGGACGCCGCCCAAGCACGCCATAGACTCTTGCCTAGGCTCTCCGTCGAGATAGCTCTTCATGCGGAAGGCCCCTTTAGTCGCATCGATACGAACAGCAGGGATCCCTGCGCCAGAGGCGTCGGGATCGAATACTCGCGAATAATATTGCCGCGCAACGATCTGCCAGTCACGCACCTCTAACGGTTCCGGCAACGCGGCCATCCGCTCGACGACGGACACTGCGCGCTGCGGAATCTCACCATGAACTTCGAGCGTTAAGACTGCCGCAATGGCTGATCGAAATATGTTCTTCAAAGTTCACCTTCTCGTTCACAACGACAGTCTAAACTTCCGCTAACGCTTCGTCAGCGTCGCTGCATAACCGCCTGCTGGAGCAAGCTCCAACTCGATCACATCGGCGGCTGTAACGGCCTGCGTCTTTTCAGCCACATGCGTCGGCGCGGTCGCGGCATCTGAAGCGTCGGAGAAGCTGTGCAGCGACCAGCTGCCCGCGCCGAGAAAACTCAGAGGCACGCGCACCTTGAGCGCGTCGCTGCCGTTCAGCGCAGCCAGCCACCATTGGTCGCCGGAGCGGCGCGCAACCACAATGTGTCTTGCCAGTTCGGCGGAGGGAACCACCGTGTCCTCCCACACCGTCGGAAGATTGCGGTAGAACTCGATCCCTGCCGCGCCGCGGTAGTTCGCCGGGCTGTCGCAGAACACGGTCAGAGGACTCAGATAAACCACCGGCATCGCGAGCTGACGCGCGCGGGTTCCCATGACCTGCGCGGGCTGCGTGATCTTGAATTGCTCGACCGGCACATTGACGAACCCGCCGGGCGTGAAATCCATCGGCCCGAGCAGGCCCCGCGTGAACGGCAGCGTCACCGTGTGCAGAGGCGTGCATTTGTTTCCGTCGAGCTTGTTGTATTCGTTGCCGAGCACGCCTTCCTGCGTGATGTAATTCGGCCATGTGCGCGCCAAACCGGTCGGTTTGTACGCGCCGTGGAAATCGATCAGCAGGTGGTAACGCGCGGCTGTAGAGATAACCTTCCCATACCACGCGACGGTCTCCTGACTGTCGCTGTTCATGAAGTCGATCTTCAGCCCGGCCACCCCTTGTTTAGAAAACAGCGCACACGCCCGCTCTATCCCATATCGTTCGAGGTCGTATGAATGGACCCAAACCATAAGCCGCACGCCCTTCTGCTTCGCGTAGCCGAGCAGCGCGGGCAGGTCCACATGAGGAACACACTTCGTGAAATCGACGGCCGGGCTCTCGGGATTTTTGCCCCCCAGATTGAGCGCGACTTCATACGATGACATGTTCTCGTACCAGAACCAGTCGACTAACTGATACGGCCAGCCCATCTCAGCCGCGAAGTCGATATACTCCTTGTGCGCCTGCGTGTCGCCGCGTGAGAACTTGCCTTTGTACTCCGGCAAATGCGGATTGACGCCCGTCCACCACGGGTCCCACGCGCATGAGCCCGGCTTGATCCAGGAGGTGTCGCCTAATTGGCATGGAGTGGCTAAATTCGCGATCAGGTCGGAGCCGACCAGTTCACCCGCTGTGCGCGCGATCATCAGCACGCGCCAGGGACTCATGCGCGGCACCTGCGAAGCCACGCAACCCTGTCCATCCCCGCGCGGCGCTAGAGTGACTTTCACGGTCGGCGTCCCTGTTCCGGTCACGAACATCCCTGCCCAGTCGAGCAGATCCGACTCCGACACCGCCACGAAAACGTTCGGCGTCTGGACAACGAGCGGCAGCGTACTGCGGTAAACGCCGTTCGAGTCGCTCCTCGAAATCGCGCTCAGTTTTCCTTCCGGATAGTGGTTCTCAGCGCAGGCCGACGGTTCACCGGCCCAGCAGCGATAGTCGCCCGCAAAAACAAATTCGGTCTGCTCGTGATACAAAACGAAACTGTCGAGCTTAGATGCGGCCGTCAGTTCGTAACGCACGGCCACGCCATCGTCAGACACACGCACGATCACGCCGAACCGGCGCTCCATCAGGCCTTTTTCGACGAACGTCACGGCCAATTGGTTCCACCGGTCGCGAACCACGCGGCGCTTGCCGAAACGGTTGTCCCAGTAACCGTCAAAATCGGAAGCGTCTGACTTTTCGATCTTCGCCGTCGGCCCCAGTTTCAAACTGTTCGCGAACTCCAAGCCCAAACGGGACGGTTTCAGCAGCGGTTGCCCGTCCACCTCGACTCGGTAATGCGCTCCGCCGTCATCCGAAACCGTCACCGCCAACTTGCCGTCCGGCGAGGCGACTCGCCGTTCCACGGCCTCGCCCGAAAAACAGAGACCGCAAACTGCTAAACCGAAAATAATATTTCCACTGAGACTGGACTTCAAACCGATCATTTGCGTATTCCTTGGCTCATTATCGAATGCGATGCAAAAAGTACTGCTCAAGCGAAAGTGTCAATATCTTGCGATGTATGCTGTCCGATGTAAAGCCTCGGCTTAGACAACGACTCATCGGCCAGATACCTGTGTTCACCCCCGCAGCCTTCCTTTCACAGCTTTGACCGCCTGTGCAAAGTCGGATCTACTTTCCTTCCGCACCCAAGACGCGGTGATATAGGCTAAGCCCCTTGATCTTCCCTTTGAATTGATACGGCTTTTCGTTTTGCGCAGAATACTGGCCAATGTAAAGCTCGTGGTTGTGGGACGATGGCGGAGTGGGCACCGACACTTCTGCCACGGGCAGACCGTTCTGATACAACCTCGCTTTTTGCCCGTCGTAGACTCCCACGATCCGCACCCACTCCCCCACCGGCACCTTGCCGCCGTCGCAGGAGACGCCAGCTAAATGAAAACGACACCGGCCGCCGAACTTCTGCAAGAACCAGCCAGCCCCATTGTACTGCCCGAACCCCAGCAGAACCGGCATTTGCCCCGGCTCGTCGAAGTATACGTCCATGACGAAACTGAAGGGCATATTGATGAGACGTTCGGGTGTCGGAGCGAGCACAGCGAAACCGCCGGCCTGCACGCACAACACTTCGCCATCGAAACAGGCGCTTCCCGTTAGTTTCATGCCGGTGGTTACCGCATTCAGCGTCAGAACCGGCTCCATGCGCACAGGCAATGGTCGGGCAGAAACCCAGTCGAGCTCCCGAGGCATTTCCGGCCCGGCGCGACGCGGCGCGAGTGCCACCACCGCATAGCTCGCCTCTTGCCCCTTGTGGAACACCACATCCGAAAAGGACGTTCCCACCACTGGCGCTTTGTTGAGTTTACATGGCGACCCGGTCTGGCCGTTCACGCATCCGAACACGTCATAGGTCGTGACGCCAGCAACGCCCACAGCCTGCCAACGCAAGGTCACTTTACCTTCGCCCGGCTCGGCCTCCAATTTCGGGGCATGCAGCGCGGGCAGCATTTTCGGCACGTCAAGCGTCACGCGAACAGGGGCGCTGCGTTGCGGAACAAACGTCGAGAGCGGACACCGCCCGTTGGGGAGAGCCTGCACGCCGACCCTGTCACTCTCGTGCTGGTAGTCGAGCACAGCGCCGCTCTTACACGTGCCGCAGGTCGCGGCGGGATCAGAGACGAACACCACGGCGTAGTGAGCCTTGCCCGGAGGAGGATTGGTGTCGCAGTAGCCGAAACGCTCCGTACGCGCGATCTGTGCGGCCTCGCCCGGAGCGAAGGCCTCGTCCGAACCGCGATGAATCTCAGCGATCAGCCCGATGGTCCGCACGGAACACTCCCACGCCAGCCGGACAAACCCGTTTTCGTCGACTGACGCCTGCACCACAGGCAACGGCTCAGGCAATGCTTGGGGAATGATCTGACGCGACCGGCCTTCGCGAATGCCGGCACCCACCAACTCGGCACCCTGCATGTCCACGCGAGGGCTGGCAAGCTGCGCAGCCCGAGCGTCGCGAATGACACTCAACATTTTTCGGTAATGCGGATCATTGACAGTGGCAAACGGCGTCACGGGCTTCCCCTCGGGCGGCCAGGCAACGGACCACGTCTGAGTGGGGAATTTATCCAAGTCCATGACCGCATGCGCATAACCAAAACCGTAGATCAAGCCTTTGCGGCTGAAATTCTGATCCATTTTGCGGTCGCGGCAGAGGGCTAACCCGTAACCGCCTTCCGCAGTTGTCGAGGGCGGCAGCGGCGCGCGCAGCACGCGGCTCATCTCCGGAGCGTCCAGATTGATCCACTGGTCAAACCGTTTGATTTCGCCCTTTTCGTTGGCGTGGCAACTCGCGCAACCGGCCTCTTTCATGACACCTTTGATCTGCGCGACCGCATCCAGAAACGGCTTGGACGCCGGTCCCGCCGCCGTGTAATCCCATGTTCCGAAATACATGCCGTTTGAGTCCATCCAAGCGAAGACTTGCTCCCGTTCCTGCTGCGTCAGTCGGCTTATATGCGGCTCCTTGAGCAGGATATCGGCCAGCGGCGCCTTGCCGCTGCCGTGCGTGTATGGCTCGAACACTTTGCATGACCAGTACGCAGTGCCGTTC
>CAYSXF010000368.1:0-5184 GCA_964434815.1 uncultured Lentisphaeraceae bacterium | reverse complement strand
ACACCTCTCTATTCGTCGGCAGCGTCAGATGTGTATAAGAGACAGTTCATAGGCTGGCCAATCCGAGTGTCTTTGCCCTCTCCGTTTAGCTGGTCGCGCGATTTCCTGCTCTTGGGATATCCTTTACTTGGGTGGGCACAGAGACCTGCCCTTACTTGGGCTGAAGTTTGCGCCAAGCGGTGATGGCGGCTTTCAGGTTGGTGTCGATGTCGCCCGGGATGTTGTAGAACTGGTGGCCGACGGGGCCTTTGTAGCCGATGCGTTTCAGCTCTGCGAGAAACGCGGCGATGTCGAAAGAGCCTTCGCCCAACGGCAGGATGTAGCGCTTCTTATCGGCGGGATCGACGCCGTTGATCGAGACCAGCGTGGCGTCGGGACCGAAGGTTTTGAGGCTCTCCATGGCCTTGTCGCCCTTGCCGGACAGAAATTCGTGACAAAGATTAAAGGAGGAGCCGACTGCGGGATGCGCCACCAGCTTCGCGAGTCGATGCGAATCAGCCGCCGTGGCCGCGTATAGACCGGCGTGCGGATAGATGACCACGCGCAGGCCGGATGCCTGGGCGAGGTCGCCGAATTCGCGGAGCGCTTTCACGATCGCCTTGTCGTATTCCTCAGGCGGCATCGCCTTGGTAGCGGGCAGCGTGATCCACAGGACCGTTTGAGAGCCCTTCAGCAGCGTGATCGCGTCGCGCAGGGCGGGGCTCCACGCCGGGCTCTTCTCGGCGGTAATGGGGAAGTAGAGGCCGAAGATTTTCAGCCCCGCCTCGCGGTACACGCGGATCCAGGTTTCGAGATCCTTGTTGTTCGTGAAGTTGTAGCTGATGCCGTCGTAGCCCAAGGCTTTGAGTGTGGCCGCTTGTCTCTCGGCTGGCCACTTGCCGCGGCCCACGCCGTTGTCGAACGCGAAGAAAGGCCACAGGGCTTTTTCTTCTGCGAGTGCGCGAAGGGGCGTGATGAGCGGCAGGGCCGCGAGTGCGGCTCCGGCTTGAATGAAAGAACGGCGGGTGAGTCGAGTAGTCATAGTGACGCTTCCGGTGTTAGCCCAAGGTCCACGGCGCGCGCAGGGCCGGGCGGTTGATGAGTGCGTTGGCTGCAGGGTTGTCTGCAAAAATCTCCTGATCCGGATCCCACGCGAGCTTGACGCCGCCGAGTTTGATCGCGATGTGGGCGAGGTGGCAGAGCGACGTGGTGCGCTGGCCAACCTCCTCGTCTTCAAGCGTCCGGCCACGGGTCTTGACGCAATCGATGAAGTCCTGCTTTTCGCTTTTGAGCGGGAAGTGGATCTCTTCGGGGCCGATCTTTTCCTGGAGGATCTTCGGGTCGCTGGCCGTGAGGCGCTCGGGGGCCAGTTTGCTGGCGGCGTAGTTGACGTGTATCCAGCCCTTTTCGCCTTCGAACCGGACGTGAGGCTCGCCCATCTGGTAGAACAGTTCCATGCCGTTGGCGAACTTGTACCAGGCGTCGAAGTTCTCCAGCACGTTCCAGACTTTGCCGTTGTGAAACGTGCCGGCGGCTTTCACCTCGACCGGGCCGGTGCGTTCGGTGCCTGCGCCCCACTGGCCGATGTCGTTGAGGTGCGTGCCCCAGTTGGTGATCATGCCGTCGCAGTAGTCGAGGTTACGCATCCAGCCGGGGCGCGCTTTGAGGTCATGCGGCGCATGGACGCGCTTCTGCATGTAGTCCACTTTCGGTGCCGGGCCGAGCCAGAGGTCGTAATCAAGTCCGGCCGGCGGCGCGGTGACGGTCTCGGCTTCGTCAGGGAAGACTTCCTTCGGCGAACCGGTGCGGATGGCGAGGATTTTCCCGATGCGCCCGTTGCGGACGAGTTCGGCGGCGCGGTGCATCGGCTCGAGCGACCTGAACTCGCTGTCCACACGGAACACGCGCTTGTGCTTGGCGACGAGGTTGGCCAGTATCCGGCCTTCGCCGATATACCGGGTGATCGGTTTCTCCAGCGCCACATCCTTGCCGGCTTTGATGGCGGCAATGGCCATCGGCACGTGCCAGTGGTCGGGCGTCGAGATCATGACGGCGTCCACGTTCGGGTCGGCGAGCAGCTCTCGGAAATCGCGGTATCCCTTGGCAACTTGCTTCTGATAGTGCTTCTCGACGGCCTGCAAGCCCTGTTCGAGCCGCCAGGCGTCTACATCGCAGATGGCGGTGACCGTGCAGTCGGGTGATTTCAGGAACGGCGGCAGATTCATGCCGTACGCCTGTCGTCCCATGCCGATCATGCCGATGCCGATCTTCTTGCTCGGTGCGCTGGCGCCGAAGAGGGCGCGCGGCAGAATGAGCGGGCCGGCCGCGAACAGGCCCGCAGTCTGGATAAAGGTTCTTCGGTTCATGGGTATCTCCTAATGGGAGTCGTATGCGACTCGATGGATTCGATTTCGGCGATGCTCAATAGCTGCCCTCCTCCGTGGCGGCGCGGAGCATAGCCATAACGTTTTCGAGGGGCGTGTTCTTTTCGAGGAAATCAGAGGCCGCGAAGAGGTAGCGCCCGCCAGGCTTGCCGATGCGGACGATCTCGCGGGCCTTGGCGTCCACCTCGGCGGGCGTAGCGGTCTTGAGGAAGCGGAGCTGGTCGAGGTTGCCCAGCAGGCAGACGCGGTCGCCCATGACGCGCTTGGCTTCGGCGAGGTCATTGTCGCCCTGCGGCGGCTCAGAAACCGTTTCCCAAATCGTCATGCCGAGTTCGCGGTAGCAGGGGTAGAAGGCCCGGGCGCAGCCGCAGTTGTGGTAAACGGTGAAAGCGCCTGCGCCGTGAATCGCGTCGATCAGCCGCTTCTCGTAGGGGAAGACGTGCTCCATGAAGTAGTCGGGGCTGACCGAGCGGGCGTTGGCGATATGGCCTTGGAGTCCGATGGCGTCGGCGCCGCCTTCGATGAGCGGGACATTGTGTGCGCTCATGCGGCGCGTGAGCGTATCCATCAACGCTTTGTAAAGCGACTCGTCCGTGTACGGTGCCATCATCAGGTTCTCGATGCCCCAGAGATCGGAGGCGTAGTTGAAAACGCCGGCCCAGCCCCACGGCGCGTTGATCCCGAGGCCGCCGACCTTTTCGCGCCAGCCTGCGGCCGTTTCGCGCATGGCCAGTATTTCTTGGGCATCCAGTTCCGGCAGCCAGCGGATGAACGCGCCGATGTCGTCCGGCGTTTCCAGCAGGTGTTTGCGCGTCGCAGACATGAGCCCCTGCGTGGCGGCGCCCGCGTCCGGCTTGACGCTCTCCTGTGTCAGCGTGCGATCCGGCGTGGTGATCTCGACCCGGGTGACCCACATGTTCTCTTCGAGGATTGTCTCGCGGCGCACGCGCCAGTTCAGGTGGTCGCGCAGCATGAAGGACGGCGTCATGAAGCGGTTGTGCTTGGTGATCACGTCGAAGGACAGTTCGCGGGCCAGTTCGATCACCGTGTCAACGCGGTCGAGGAGCTGGCGCTCGGGGTAGACCCACGCCAAGTACTCTTCCTGGATGAAAGGTGTGACGGGCACCCGGTCTGGAATGCCGCCGCGCAGGACGGTCAGGATGCGTTCGCGAGAAGTCATGTTGATAGCTTGGCATACGAGTCGAACGTCTGGCAAGGGCAGATTTGCGAAAAGAGCGGAAATAAAGCGAATTTTGATCGATATCGCCGGTTTGCGCAGGAAAGGGGTTTGCGGTGCACTGGCGCGAAAATAAGTCACGTGCGACATTTTGGCAGGGTCATGGGGCGCCCGTTTCCTGTTCGGGAGCGCGCTAAACCTGCGGTTTCAGAGGCGTCAACATTAGGCATGGAAAATGCGGTTAAAATGCAGTATTATACGAATCGTATTGCTCGAATAAGAATCACTCTCTTGAAAGGTTAGTCTTCATGTCCGGTCAGGCGGATGCATTTGCGGCCCTTATTTTGAAGCGAACAGGGCTTTTTTCCGATATCCAGCTTGCGCAGGTGCTGGCGGCTGACCGTTCTGACGGCACCGGAGTGGCTGGGGCGGTGACTCGTCTTGGGATCGCGCGCGAAGACGACTTCCTCAAGAAGATCGGGGAGATATTGGGATTTACCTACACCGATCTGACGGAAGCGCGTCCGACGGACGAGGCGATCACGCGGCTGCCTGCGCGGGCGGTCTATCAGTACAACGTGTTGCCTCTGACGGTGGAGAACGGCTTGCTGACGGTGGTGACCTGTGACCCCTTCAACACCGGCATGACGGACGGGCTGAGGCTGGCTGCAGGCTGTCCCGTGCGGGTGACGCTCAGCCCGCGCGAGGACATCAACAAGGCGATCCAAAAGTATTACGGCGTGGGCGCGGACGCGATCGAGAAGATGATCGAGGAGGGGCGCTACGCGGTGGATACCGATTTGGCGTCCATCTCGAAGATCGACGTGAACGAGATCGGTGCCGAGGCGTCGATCGTCAAGTTCGTGAACCAGATCATTTCGGAAGCGGACCGCCAGGGCGCGACGGATATTCACGTCGAGCCGATGGAAGACGAGTTGCGCATCCGGTATCGGATTGACGGCATGTTGCACAAGGTGGACGTGCCGCCTCAACTGAACCGCCTGAAGGCCGCGATTATTTCGCGCATCAAGGTCATGGCGAACCTCGACATCGCCGAGAAGCGGCTTCCGATGGACGGGCGCATTGGCGTGCGGCTCAACAACGACGACATCGACATCCGCGTTTCGACGATGCCGACGGCGTACGGCGAGTCTATTTCTCTGCGCCTGTTGCAGAAGGCTGGCAATTTCGTCAAGCTGCAGGACCTGGGGTTCAACACGTTCGATCACGAGCACGTCGTCAAGCTCATCAACCGGCCGAACGGCATCTTCCTTGTGACGGGGCCCACGGGTTCGGGCAAGTCCACCACGCTGTACGCGTTTCTGCACGAGATCAACAAGATGCAGGTGCGCATCCTGACGGCGGAAGACCCGATCGAATACGAGATGCCGGGCATCAACCAAGTGTTGGTGCGCCAGGACATCGGGCTCACCTTTGCCCGGGCGCTGAGGGCGTTCCTGCGTCAGGACCCCGACATCATCATGGTGGGGGAAATTCGCGACGGCGAGACGGCGGAAATCGCGATCAACGCCTCGCTGACCGGCCACTTGGTGTTCAGCACGCTGCACACGAACGATGCGGCGGGCGCTTTCGCGCGTCTCATCGACATGGGCGCGGAGCCGTTTCTGGTGGCGTCGGCCGTGG
>CAYSXF010000367.1:0-5198 GCA_964434815.1 uncultured Lentisphaeraceae bacterium | reverse complement strand
CCTCTCTATTCGTCGGCAGCGTCAGATGTGTATAAGAGACAGATGCCGATCTGGTTGCCAAGGCCATCGTCGCCCACCATCGTGCCCATGGTGTGCGTGCCGTGGCTGTTATCGTCACAGGGTGCCCGAGTGTCGTATCCATAGGGATTGGCGCTGCCGTAGTGGCTGTCGTTGGTGTGGATCGCGTCGTGCCAGCTATAGTTGTGATCCGCGTTCGTGCCGTCCCAGCCGCGATAGTGGCCGACGAGCGCAGCATGGCTCCACTGATACCCGGTGTCTTGCCCGCCGATGACGACGCCCTGGCCTGTGTAACCGAGCGCCCACACATCCGGCGCGCGGACTTTCACGATGTTCCACTCGATGGTGCCGGACACAGCCTCGGGCGACAGCGCCGGCTCCTGAAGATGCATACTGGGATTGTCTAGGATTCGCAGCACGTCATCCCGCTGTCCGAGCACTTGAACCGCGGCGCTGTCGCCGCGCACCCAGAGCATGTTGGCAAGCCAAAAGGACCGGTGCGCCAAACCCCGCGCCCGGAGCAGATCCAGAACCGGCGCTTGGGTGCGTTGAGCAACCTCGTGAAGACGCGAGAAGACGTGCGCGCCTTTAGCTTGCTTCACCTTGAACGCCGCTGCGTCCCGAACGTCCGCCTGTTCGGAGAGAAAAACAAGGAATTCGCATTCCCCTGCCTCCGCTTTCTGCAAGACCCGCGCGTCGACTTTGCCCTGCCAGGCCGGAGTCGTCCCACCCGCAGCAGGCCGCGCGAATAAAAACAGCACGACAAACCACGCCGCATGCCGAGTAACTGCGCATTGCCTGCATGATGCGGGTCTTCCCTGCGAAACCGCCATTTAGCTCCTACCTGTCCACACATTGAACGGACAATTGGCTTTAATCTGCTTCGCGCAGAGAAAGCGCAAAAGGATAATTTAACTCCTCTTTCTCTGCGTGCCCTATGCGAAGTCAGCGGACGCCAATCAGCGTCCCTTTCGCCGGGATGGTCAGCCAGACGGCATTCCCCACCTTTGTCAGCGTGACCCCATGAACCCCGCCGACGAAGACGAAGTCTCCCGAAAGCGTACCCCCCGTGGACTCGATCACCTTCCAGCTTCCGCCGCGGCGTGTTTGGTCACCGCTGACCCGCAGTTCCACGCTGCTGCCGACGGTCACGTCGCCGGCGACGGAAATCGTGTCAGCCGCAGGCGGCAGCACATCGACCAATAGACGGCTGTTGTTTAGGAAGGTCAGTGTCCCAGCAAAGGTTGCGCGGCCCACAACCCCTGTAGCGCCTGCGGCAAACACGCATCCCGTGCCGACCGTCACAGCGGTGTTCCCGAAGGAACCGCTTACGCAGAGCGTTCCGTTGGACACCGTCGTCGCGCCCGTGTACGTGTTCGTGCCCGACAGAGCCAGCGTGCCGACCCCGGTTTTCAAGAGCGCGATCGCGCGGAGCGCACCGTTGCTGATCACGCCGGAAAAGGCGGTGTCCGCCGACTGGTTCACGGTCAGCAAGGTGGTTCCGGCCGCCCCGGTGTCGGTGATGCTGGCACCGCCGCCCGGAGCGCTCAGCCATGGCAGCGTGAGGCTGCACGTATTCAGGTCGATCCCGGTGTTTGGGTAGAGCGTCAGTCCGCCGCTCCCCAGCGCGCCAGCATTGCCTAACTTCACAATCGCGTAGTTGGTCAGGACCGTTCCGCCGGCGTACGTGTTTGCCGCATTGAGTTGCAGCGTGAAGCCTTGCGGATTACGCCCATCGGCAATGCTGTTGAGCGTCAAGGTGCCCGTGCCGAGGCTGATTTTGCCATTCACCGTGGCTGCATATCGATATTCGCTGAGATGAAGCTCCAAATTCTTGCCGATGCCCGTCGCCGTGATCGGGCCGTTGGGGCTGCAGTTGTCCCTGTGCGTGATCCTGCAGTCCGTGGTCAGCGTGATCGGCGAGGTCAGCGTCACGTTCTGCCCGACATGCAGGGCGCCCCACGTGCCAATGCCGGCACCGCTCAAATAGAACGCGTTCGTGACCGAGTTTCCGTCCCAGTTCGCAAAGAGGCTACAACTGGCCCCTGACAAGACCGTGATCGGGCTCGTTGTGTTCTTGAGGGACGCTCCGTTCAAGACGAAAAGGGTTCCTTCGCCAACCACGACCGGGCCGGCGAAAGTGTTCGTCGTGCCGCCCGAAAGCGACAGTATGCCGCCGCCGTCCTTCATGAAGCCCTGGGTTCCTGTCAGCCCCGAGGCAATTGTAGCGGTCCGGTTGTTCATGGTGACAAATGGCACGCCCACGCTTGTCGCCAGCGCCAACGTCGAATTGGTCACATACCAGTCGTGGCTCGCGGCCGTGTCGCCGAAGCGCAACTTTCCGACCGTATGAGGCGCATCGTTGTTGACGTAAGAAGCCACGGTGAGATCAAGCGTGCTGAAGTCCGCAATCGCATCTGTGCTGTCCGGAACCGCAGCCGACCAGTTGGCGGACGCTCCCCAGTCGCCGCTGGCGTTGCCGCCGACCAGCTTGGTCCACGTGCTAGACGACCCGACGGCCGCGGGAACAGCCGTGACGCTGAGGTCGAGCCGCTTGGAGCCCGTGTTGTTGACCAAGGTGGCGGACAGCCCCGGCGGCAAGCTGACCAAGTTGAAGGAGCCGGGGCCGCTCAAGCTCCCAGTATAGCTGACCAGCGGATAGGTTCCAGCGGCAGGCCAATAGCCATTCCGCACCGCAACGTCAACGGCGCCTGTGACACTCAGGTCACCGTTGATTTTGAGAGGGGCGAGTAAGGCGCTGACAGGGGGAGACGCGAAATCGACATCGAGGCAGGCCGACCCTCCCGTGTAAGCCAAGCTGGCGCACGCCCACTGATCGCCGTACGCGAGTATTCTGACCCCGTTGGTGGCGCCGTCCGCCACAGTGACACGGCTGTTCAGGCACGAGCCGCCGGTCGTCCCCACCAGCTTGCCCGCGTTAACGCGCGTCGCACCGCTATAGGTGTTGTACCCGGAAAGAGTCAGCGTGCCCGTGCTGGCCTTAGTCAGGCTGCCCGTGCCGGAAATGCCGCCGGACAGAGTCTGTGCCGCGCTGCTGCCGCACAGGAGAGTCCCGTTGTTCAAGACGGTGCCTGCATAAGCGGTGCCGACGCCCAGCGTGCCTGCGCCGCCGATGGCCAGCGTGCCGCCGCTGACCGTCGTTGCCCCGCTGTAGGTGTTGGTGCCCGTGAGCGTGAGCGTGTTCGCGTTGGTCTTGACCAGCGTGCCCGCTCCGCTCATGTTGCCGGAGTAGGTGTTGTCGAGAGTGGAGTTAAAGATCACGGCGCCATTGGCCGAGGCGACCAGCGTGCCGGAGCCCGCCAGGCCGCCCGTGCCGCCGTTGCCGAAAGAGAGCGGACGGTTCGCGGTCAGCGTGCCGCCCAGCGTATTGGTGCCGAGGACAATGCCGAGCTGGCTAGCGTTGCCGCCGTCGAAGGTAAAGCTGCCGGCTCCGGTCAGATTGTTGTAGTAGATCGTACCCGCCTGTTGGCCGGAGTTAAGCGAAACGGTGACGCCGGCGGCGACGTCGAAAGTAGGGGCGTTCGCTGACGAATTGGCACCCGTCCACCAGAACAACCCGCTGTTCACGATGTGCATCGTCGTCCCAGCGGCTCCCGACACAAGAGTTCTTCCGGAGCTCGTTGATCCAAACGTCAAATCGCCTCGCGGCGTGAAGTCGCCCGTGATCGGAATGGCCAGGACAATGCCGGCGCTGCCGCCGTCGACCGTGCATGCGGCGATGACACCGTTGGTCAGGGTGACCTTGCCAACGCCAATGTTCTGGATCATGCAGCCGGAGGAGATGACCGACGAATTGACAAGCGTGGCAGCCCCATTCAAATTCAATGCCAGTGTCCCGCTGCTTCCAGCCGCAAGCAGGCCGCTACCGGCGCTTGCGGTGGCGCTGGTGCCATCGCCGATCTGCAGCGTGCCGGCAGTGTTGGTCGTCGTTCCGCTATAGGTGTTCGCGCCGGTTAGCACCAGCGTGCCCGTGCCCGCTTTGGTCAAGCCGACGGAACCGGTCAGCACAGAGGCCAACTTGGCCGTACTGCTGGGATTGACTGTGATGGCGGGTAACGTTCCTGCGAGGTTCAACGTGCCGCCCGCGACCGTCCAGCCGTAGGATCCGGTGTTGGCGAAGGTCATGACATTGATGGTCCACGGCGAGGAGTCCACTGTAACCGTGCGGCTGGCGGTGATGGAGTAGGTGAATGTGGCCACGCCCGTCGTACCCGTGGCCGCATTGCCGCCAGCCCATTTGCCTGTGTCCGACCAGTTACCGTCGGAGTTCTGGCTCCATGCGGCCGACACATCGGCCCGCGCCGCAAACGGAAGCCTGGCAAGACTCGCTACTGCGCAAACACTCAGCATCTTTTTGAAACCGTATCCTGTCTTCATCTCTCACCTCCTGAATGGAATGTCACAAGACGGCGTCACGGCAGTCTTGCGTCACCCGATAACGACTCGAACCTTTTCGCATCGTCATACTCCTCATCCACCGACGCATAACACGCATCGAAAACAACGCGGCATTTTTTCGTTTTGATCAGCTCGATGGCAGCCTGCAAGGCCGCCTGATCGTCCGAGCGGTTCAACAGCGTATGCAGACTTCCCAGTTGATTATGCACATCCTTCGTGAAACCTGACAAAAGAAAACTGTCCGAGGGGTCGGCCGCGATCTGTTTAAGCAAGCCGGCGCGGTCGCCTGTGCTCGCGAGCAGGGCCGCAAGCGACGGAAGCGCCTTGAAGTTCGGCTCGTTCACCAAGCTTACCCAGTGATTCAGGTTGGCGAAATCGGCCGTCATGTTTTTCTTGGGCGTCTGCCGCAGGTAGACCGTGATCCCGGAATCAGCCGCTTTTCGCGCCCACTTGCGGCAATTGTCGCGCAGCGAGTCGTTCGCCTGCGCACCCGTCATGTTGTTCTCGGGGAGGCGGTGAAGGGTGATCACCAGCTCTTTGCTGCCCAGCAGGCGCATCTTCTCAAGCACATCGAGCAGCAGGGCCTCTGACCGGGCCGTCTCCTTCGGGTCGTTGTCGACCAAGCGGATGTCCGGGTAGAGGTTGATCCCGGAAGAGGCGTCAACCAGGATGTGCAAGCCTTGGCGTTTCAGCCAGCCGGCCTGCGACGCGATCTCCGTTTTGTCGCGGCTCGAAAGATAGCGCCAGTCGATCAGCACGGA
>CAYSXF010000366.1:0-5206 GCA_964434815.1 uncultured Lentisphaeraceae bacterium | reverse complement strand
GCCACCGCGCCTTCGAGTAGGAAGCCCGTCACATAGCCGTCCTCCTGACAGCCGTACGTGACGCTCCACGGCGTCAGCCCTTGCGTGATGACAAAGGCGTCGACGTAGCCGTCCGGTTGCTGCGCGGCGCCCACGACCGCGATCAGCTCATCGATCCGCCGCTCCAGTTCGGGATCAGGGTTCAGAACCAAAGCGCAGGAGGCCGCCTCCAGGATCTTGTGTACATCCCCTTCGATATACGGATGAACGCGAACGCCCTTGAGCGGCTGCTTCTCGGGCGTGGCGGCGCTTTTCAGCATGGCTATCGGCGTAGCCAGATTCGGCCAGGCATTGGAGATCAGGCAGCCCCGGTAGATTTTCAGCTTCGGCAGCCAGAAGTTGTCCTGAAGGCGCACCGCCGTCAGAGGAACCTCCTCCATGGCCACGCAGCGGGCCGAAGCCTGAGCCGCGGGCACACGGGCGTTGTCTGCGGCATGGAGCACAACCGGCGGCAGAAGAAGAGCGGTGAGTGCGAATGCTGTTGTCTGTTTCATCTGTCATTTCCTATGCATTCAAGCAGATTACGATTAAGAGCACGATTAGGATTAAGAGATGGCGTTTCCATTCAATGACGTTTATCATAGCCCTTTTCGCAGAATATGGAATGGACGCGTTGACAGAAATCATGTACATTTTGACATACTATGAGTAGGGACCCGAATCTGTATTTCAGTACGCCGGGGCCGTTCACAGTCAATGCGCCGCAGCCGGTGGACTGTCCGCTCGGGCAGGTCATCTACTCCGGCACCAAGTGGAACAGCCGCGCGACCTACGCGCACGCGCCGCCGCCGAATTACTTTCGCGCGACGCCGCACTATCTGCTGGTCTACACGTTGGAGGGCGAGGCCGACTACGTGGATGACACCGGCGTGAAGACCGTGCTGCGCAAGGGCAGCCTGATGTGGACGCGCCCTGGCGTCAATCAGAGCTATGGGCCGTGCCGGGGCTCCCGGTGGAGCGAGCTGTTCATGTGGTTCAGCGGCCCGCTATTCGACGCCTGGCAGGAACAGGGCCTGCCGGGCGCGCGCAGCCGGGAGCTGCAGTTGCTGCCGACCGACTATTGGATCGAACGTTTCCTGGCCGTGGTCCAGCCGCCGCCGACAGCGTCCGTCGAAACGCCGCTGGTGCGTCTCTGCCGCCTGCAACAGCTCTTGGCCGAAGCGGTGCAGATACAGGAGCTAGACCGGCACACCTCCGAAACCAGCCTCTGGTGCAAAAAGGTCTGCGCGCAACTGGCGGCAGGAAGCCTGACCTCACCCAGCCTGCAGGAAATCGCGGCCTCCATGAGCATGTCCTACACGCTGTTCCGCCAGCGCTTCCAGCGGCTGACCGGCACGACGCCCGGCCAGTACCGCATGACGGAACTCATCCGCCGGGCCTGCGAACGCTTATTGGAAACAGACGAGCCCGTGTACCGGATCGCCGCCGAACTGGGCTTCACCGACCAGTTCCATTTCTCGCGCAGGTTCAAACAGGCGCTCGGCCTGTCGCCCAGGGAGTTCCGCCATCAGGTCGCCCACCGGAACGAGCCGTGACCCCTCAGTCGTATCCAAAAGCATCAAGCCGTTGTCCGAAATTGGCCGGCAATTCTGCAGGCGGCTGGGCAACGTCTTGCGCCGCATAGCGCAACAGGTTAAGCAAAAGCCGCTCCGCGACGGGATGGCTTGGCAGATTCTCCCGGATGCGCAGCGTGTTCAGGAAAAACCTGCCCGCGCCAAGTTTGTACACGCCCAAGGTCAATGCGGAACCATAGCTGCTCGACGCGTCGATCATGCCGGCGACCGCTTCGGACGGGACTTCCTGACCGGAGAACCCGCTCCTCGAAATGATCTCGCGGTAGAACGCCGTGTCGAGGATTCCGCCGGCGGGTAAGCCTTCGAAAAGCGGGTGGTTCTTCGCCCAATCATCCTTGTGATAAAGCCATGCCGGCAACTGGGTGACCGCGCCTTTGGAGGCAAGCGGCAGCCAGCCGGTCGGGTCTTTGTCGCCCTTTTTGAAAACGTCAAACGTGAGGAACACCGCCTGCGATCCGCGGGCGATATGTTCGGCCAACTCGCGGAACGCCTTGCCGCCGCCCGCGGCCGGCCGGTTGCCGACGAGGATGACCTCGCGGGCGTTTTGCCGCCCACCTGCGACAAAGTCCCGCGTCTTGATCCCATGGGCTGCCAGCCATTTCGACAGCTCGGGATCATCGCCCCAACGGACGATTTCCGTCTGAACCTTCGGCAGTTCGGCGGGATCGGCAACGTAAAACCCGACATCGCCGCCCGCGGCCGCGCCGCCTTTCAGAAACGTGGCCAGGAACCGATACCTGCCCGACGGGCCGTCGATCCGGACATCTTCGGCAAAAACCGGCACAGCGAATTTCGGAGCGGGCTTGCCTTTGGTGTCCGGGATAGTCACCGTGACTGTGCGGTCGTAGAGCGGAACGGCACGTGGCCCGACGACCTGGAGTCTCACGGGGTAGTCGCCGGGAGCCAGCTTGTCCTCATTCGCCAATACGGCCTCCAAGCGCACGCTTTGCCCGCGGCAGACCTGCACGGGCTCAGCGAACAGGCACCAGCGCAGCGGATAAAGGGCATCGAACATCGCATCCATTGTCCCAGGCTTCAGTTCCCGGAACAACGTCGTGAGCCCCTCGCCGCTGAGTCCCTGGTCCTGCGTGCCTGTTAGACTGTAGGCGACCACGTTCGGGTTCGCCCGGATGGCGTTAATCTCCGATCGCCGCAGAGCGGCCATCTGCGCCAGGCACTGCCGGAAATAGTCCTCCGGATTGGCGAACGTGTCGCTCAGATTCCAGCGCGTCCAATCGGCCATGAACCGGTCGAGCTTGTCCCGATAATAAACCGCGTCTTCAGAAGAAGTTTTTTGCCACTGTTCGAAGTGACGCGCCAGCCGGGGCAGATCCAACGCGCTGCCTGTACCGTTCTCCGAAATGAACAGCGGAAGGCCTTCTCTGCCCAACGTCCGCAAGGTGTGAATGACGCCGGCGGTATGGGGCACTCCCTGATAAGGATGCTGATCATCCAGAACGTCCTGCCACACATTGGTTCCGGGATTCGCCAAGCTGCCGACGGGTGTCTTGTCAAACCGCCCGCTGTTGAGCATCACCAAACGCGTGTCGTCCAGCATCCGGACCAAGGGCAAAGCGTCCAAGGCGTGACGAAAAACAGCCCCGTCCTTCGTCTCGTTGAGCAACCCCCACATCACGATGCTCGGATGGTTGCGGTCGCGGAGGATCATGGCCTGGGTGGCGCGGTCAAACCGCT
Source organism: uncultured Lentisphaeraceae bacterium (assembly GCA_964434815.1). GTDB lineage: Bacteria > Verrucomicrobiota > Kiritimatiellia > RFP12 > UBA1067 > CAYSXF01. Next base: position 1,898 of record CAYSXF010000366.1, on the reverse strand, counting down.
CGGCCATTTTCGGAGAATCGCCCAGGCACCAGGCGGCGTAACACTCCTCGTACACCATCAGGCCGATCTCGTCGCACAGCTCGAGCTGCAGGCGCGGGGGAATGCCGGCGATGAAGCGAATCGCATTGAGCCCCATGACCTTGCAGTTCAGGAGGTCTTTGCGCAGCATGTCGGGATCGGCCGCCACGCGGATACCCGGCAGTTCGCAGCCGGAATGGGAGCATTTCAAAAACAGACGTCGCCCGTTCAATTGGTAGGAGCCGTCCTCAAAGCGGAAATCCCGGAACCCGCAGCGGGCCGTCTGCTGATCGGCCGAGGCGGACGCCGAGGTGCCGACCTGCGCCGACACGCGGTAGAGAGTCGGCTGGTTCAACTCCCAGAGCTGCGGCTGCTGCACTGTGAGTTCGGCTTCGACGAGCGTATCGCCGGGCGGCAGGTCGCGGTCGAGCGCAACGGCGTCCAGCGTCTCTCCGCCTGCGGCAGGCGAAACAGCAAACCCGACCTTCCCGGTGACAGCCGCTTTCCCCGCGTTGCGGAGATTGGCCTGCACGCGGATGCGCCCAGTCTTCGGGTCTGGCCGGACAAACAGATTCTCGATCCGCACCGGCGGCGTCAGCAGGAGTTCCGTCGCGTCGGTGATGCCTCCGTAGTTGTAGTCGCAGCCCGCTGTCGGCGGGTAGGCCTTGTTCCGCCGCGGCGTCTGCGCCAACGCGATGCCGTCGATCGGTGCGCCGGTCGGGTTGAGAACGCGCACGGCCAGGAGATTGGGTACACCCGGCTTGACCGCGCCGGTGATGTCCAGCACGAACGGATCTTCGCCGCCCTCGTGCCGGCCGACAGGGACGCCGTTGACCCAGACATCGGCCAAGTAATCGACCTGCCAGAACCGGAGCAAGTAGCGGCCATCCGCTTCCGGGTTCACGGGAACCGTCACATCGCGCCAGTACCAGGCCACGCCGTGATAACCGGGGAACGCGTCTTGAATGATCGAGGGGCATTTCACCTGCCGGGACTCGTTGCTTGGCTTCTCGCACCACTTCTGGTCGCGACCCACATTGTTCGGGTCAATCGCAAGGAGCCAACCGGTGCCGTCGAGCGGGATGACCTTACCCATTGCGACTTGGGCGGACGAGAGCCCGGTCAACACCAGCACGGCGGCCACAGCGGCGACACGCATGGTTCTGAGAAAGGGTTTCATGTTGATGATCCTTCTGCCTACAGACTGCCAGGAATTTGTTTTTGGGATGAAGGCCGTTGAATAAGCCGGCGGCCGGACCGGAGGGCAGGGAAATGGGTTTTTCAGAGCTTCGTCTTGGAACCTTGTGCCAGAGCGGGCTCCAGCTTGTCTATCGGCAGTTTTGATTCCACGTAGAGCAGGGTGCCCTTGTAGCTGCCGTCCGACGGGTTGCCGAAGAGTTCGGTGACCGCCAGTTCAGAGGATTTGGGGACCTGATAGCGGCCTTTGCGCAAACCCGATATCACCGCGACCGACCCGTTGCGCCCGCGGAAAAGATAGGCGCTGACTTGGTCGTTGAGCGTGACGGTCTTGGCGTATTTCGAGTCCTCCAAGTGCCAGGCCAGGTTGGAGAAGGCGGCGGTTTCGACGTTCGGATAGCCATCCGGCCCGACCAGCGTGAGGAAGTCGCCCCCGGCTGCCAGGCAGGTGTAGCCGTGTGCGGAGTAGAGGAACACCTTGGAGCAACCGGCCGCAAGGGTGGCGACCACGTAGCGGCAGGTCTTGTCAACGCTGAGGGCCGGATCGCCCGGGCTCGGCCAGGTCAGCGCGCGCTGGTAGAGGCCGAAGCCGCCCCCGCCCGCGGAGCCGGTGCTATTGCCCTGACCCTCACTCATATAGACGGGCTTGCTGAAGTCGGGCACCTGGCTCTTGATGTAGCCGA
>CAYSXF010000365.1:0-5215 GCA_964434815.1 uncultured Lentisphaeraceae bacterium | reverse complement strand
GATGTGACGCGCGTCCGCGAAGGCGACCAGTTCCGCCGCACAGGCCGCGTGGTCTCCGTGCCGGTCGGCCCGGCTCTGGCCGGCCGCGTGGTCGACGCGCTGGGCCGCCCGCTGGACGGCAAAGGCCCGGTGCTCTCCGACGAGTGGCTGCCGGTCGAAGGGTTCTCGCCCTCGATCATCGAGCGCCAGAACGTGTGCGAGCCGCTGCAGACGGGCATCTTGGCGATCGACGCGCTCACGCCCATCGGGCGCGGCCAGCGCGAGCTGATCATCGGCGACCGCAAGACCGGCAAGACCACGCTGGCGATCGACTCCATCCTCAGCCAGGCCGACACCGGCGTCCATTGTTTCTACGTGGCGGTCGGCCAGAAGCTCTCGACGGTCGCCGCGCTGCACAAGCTGCTGACCGAGTATGGCGCCATGGCCTATACCACGATCATCTTGGCGAACGCCGCCGAGCCCGCCCCGCTCCAGTATCTGGCGCCTTACACGGGCTGCGCGATGGCGGAGTACTGGCGTGACCGCGGCGGCCATTCGCTCGTGATCTACGACGACCTCACGAAGCACGCGCAGGCCTACCGCCAGATGTCGCTGCTGCTGCGCAGGCCGCCCGGCCGCGAAGCCTTTCCCGGCGATATTTTCTACCTGCACAGCCGCCTGCTCGAACGCGCCGCGAAAATGTCCGCGGAGAAGGGCGGCGGCAGCCTCACGGCTCTGCCGATCGTTGAGACCCAGGCGAACGACATTTCGGCGTACATCCCCACCAACGTGATCTCGATCACCGACGGCCAGATCTTTCTGGAGGCAGGCCTGTTCCATGAAGGCCAGCGCCCAGCCATCAACCCCGGCGTCTCAGTGTCGCGCGTGGGCGGCGACGCCCAGGTCAAAGCCATGAAGCAGACCGCCGGGCCGCTGCGCGTGCTCTTGGCGCAGTACCGCGAGCTGGAAGCCTTCATGCGCTTCTCCTCTGACCTCGACGCCAACACGCTCGACCAGTTGGCCGTCGGGCGCTCGCTGATGCACGTGCTGCGGCAGGCGCCCAACAAGCCTGTGGCCGTTCACAAACAGGTGGCCGTGCTCTTCGCGGGCACGCAGAAAGCGTTCGTGAAGGTTCCGGAGCACCACCTGCGCGAAGCGATGCGGGCGCTGTACGACGCCATCGACAACCGCGAAATCGGCCAGGCCTACACGGCGCGGTTTGCGGCCAAGCCCGCGATGGACGACGAACTCAAGGGCCTGCTCTCAACGTTGATCGAGGAGTCCGTGAAACCGTATCGTAAAGGGTGATGCGAGTCAGTCGGTGTGAACCATGGCAAATTTCCGAGAATATAGCGCGAAGCTCATCTCGATGAGCGGCATGCGGCGCGTGACCTCTACCATGAAGATGGTGGCGGCCTCGCACCTGCATCGCGCCCAGACCGAGCTGCACCTGCCGAAGCCGTTCGCCGAGCAACTCCGGCAGCTTTCTAAACTCGCGCGGCTTGAGCAGTTCAAGAAGCACCGCTTGTGCCTGCCACCCCCCGAGCGGGAGCCGCACATCCTGCTGCTGGTGATGACTTCAGACCGCGGCTTGTGCGGCTCGTTCAACAGCACGGTCATCCGCGAGGTGCGGCGGTGGCTGAAAGACCAGACCGAGACCCGCAACGCGCGGGTCGAGGCGGTGTACGCCGGGCAGAAGGGCTACACGGCTCTCTGGCACGACATCGCCCCCTGCATGAAGGCGTTGAACCTGACCGCGCATCCGCACATTCAGGAGACGGCGCCGATCTCGACGTTCGCCTTGGACAGTTTTCTGGCGCAGCGGTTCGACGAGGTGTGGCTGGCGGGCAACCGGTTCGTGAGCACCATGACGCATGAGACGACAGTCAGGCGCCTGTTGCCATACGATCTGGCGAAGCTGGACAAGATTCAAGAGAGCAAGATAGCGCCGACCTGCATCGTCGAGCCGCAGGACAATCGCCTGCTCGAAGCCCTCATGCGGCAGTGGATGCACTACAGCGTCTACTTTGCGCAATTGAACCGGGCCGCAAGCGAGCAGGCGTCGCGCGTGATCGCCATGGAGAACGCGACGGTCAACTTGCGGCGGATGGAAAAAGAACTGATTCTGCTGAGAAACCGCGCGCGGCAGGCGGCGATCACCAATGAGCTGACCGAGATCGTCAGCGGCGCGGAATCGCTGGGGTGATGAGGGATTGAAAGGGGCGGCGCTGTGCGCGCCCAAAGAGCAGAGGGTGTTATGACTGACGAAAAGACGGAAAGTTTGAATCGCGGCCGGGTCATCCAGGTGCTGGGGGCTGTGGTGGATGTGGAGTTCCCGGACGGCCATCGCCCTCGGCTCCTCCACGCGCTGAGGACCACGAATGCGCTGTTGAACGACAAGCCCTTCAATCTCGTGCTCGAGGTCGCGCAGCATTTGGGCGACTGCCGCGTCCGGACCATCGCGATGGACTCGACCATCGGCCTCGTGCGCGACGCCGAAGTGCGCGACATCGGCGACTCCATCACCGTGCCGGTCGGCAAGCCGACGCTCGGACGCGTCATGAATCTGCTGGGCGAACCCGTGGATGGAAAAGGCCCCGTGATTTCCGAAGATCACCTGCCGATCCACCGCCAGCCGCCGCCGTTTCTGGAGCAGAACCCCGAGTCTCAGATTCTGGTGACAGGCATCAAGGTGATCGACCTGCTGACCCCCTACCGGAAAGGCGGAAAAATCGGCCTGTTCGGCGGCGCCGGCGTCGGCAAAACCGTTCTGATTCAGGAGCTGATCCACAACATCGCGCACGAGCATGGCGGCTACTCCGTGTTCGCGGGCGTCGGCGAGCGCACGCGCGAAGGCACCGCCCTCTATCAGGAGATGGGCAGCGCGGGCGTTCTCGACAAAACAGCCATGGTGTTCGGCCAGATGAACGAGCCGCCGGGCGCGCGGGCGCGCGTGGCCCTCTCCGCGCTGACCGTCGCCGAGTACTTCCGCGACACGATGCGGCAGGACGTGCTGCTTTTCATCGACAACATCTTCCGCTTCACCCAGGCGGGCTCCGAAGTCTCGGCGCTGCTGGGCCGCATCCCCTCCGCGGCGGGCTACCAGCCCACGCTCGGCACTGAGATGGGCGAGCTACAGGAGCGCATCACCTCGACCAAGAACGGCTCCATCACCTCGGTGCAGGCCGTGTATGTGCCGGCCGACGACTACACCGATCCCGCGCCTGCCACCACTTTCGCGCATCTGGATGCCACTACCGAACTCTCCCGTGCGATCGTGGAGCAGGGCATCTATCCGGCCGTGGATCCGCTGACATCGAGTTCATCGATGCTGGCACCCGAAATCGTGGGCGAGGAACATGTGCGCGTGGCGCGCGGCGTGCAGGAAGTACTGCAGCGGTACAAAGAGCTGCGCGACATCATCGCGATTCTGGGCATGGACGAACTGTCGGAGTTCGACAAGATGATCGTTTCGCGCGCCCGCAAGATCCAGCGTCTGCTGTCGCAGCCGTTCCATGTGGCCGAGACGTTCACCGGCATGAAGGGCTCTTACGTGAAACTGGAAGACACCATCCGCTCCTTTGCGACGGTGCTGGACGGCAAGTGCGACGAGTTGCCGGAACAGGCGTTCTACATGGTCGGCACCATCGAAGAAGTCTATGCGAAAGCCAAGACGCTGAAATAGGCAGCGCGTCCGGCGAGGCCTAGTGAGAACCCTTTTTTTTGACAGGATTACATGATGAACATGATTGTTGGAAAGCATAAATCCTGAACATCTTGTTAATCCTGTCTGAAAAACCGAAACCAATTCAACACTGCTAACAGCCTCTTATGACGACATTTCCCTTCAGCATTCTGACACCCGGCGGCACGATCGTCAGCGGCGACGTGACGCTGGTTGAGGTGCGCACCTATGTGGGCTCGCTCGGCGTGATGGCCAAGCACGAGCCCATGGTGGCGGTCTGTCCGCCCGGCATCGTACGAATCCAGCAGGACGGCGTCTGGGTGCGCTTCAAGACCGACGAGTGCATCCTGAACACAGACGGCGAAAAGGCCACCGTGCTCACCTCGCACGCACAATACGCGGGCACCCAGTAACGCGGCACCGCAACTTTTCATTCCCTATTCGACCAGATCGCCGAGCAGCATGAGTTGGCTCATCCACACGCGGGTGCCCTGAAACTTGGGCTCAGCCAGTTCTTTCGCAGGGTCTTTCAGCCGGAACGACACGCTCTTGCGGTCGGGCTGCTCCGGATGAATTTCGACGGTCACCTCGTGCACCTGATCCATGGCGCTGTCAGCGACCAGCCCCAGCGTCGCGATGCGGTGATACACGCAGTAGCTGTCGAAACGCGGCACCGGTTTCTCGCCCTTCTTGCCATCGACCGTGATGACAACCTGCCCGCCATCTGGGCCGAGCAGATCATAGATTTTGGCCACTGAGCCTTTGAACTTGAAGTGCAGCTTGCTACCCGGCTGGTCGGCCATCCAGATCTGCCCCATGCGGTTGCCGAACGACTTCTGTTTTCCGTCGTCCGCCGGCAGCGCCTTCCAGTTGCCTGACAGCATCCTCGCGCTCAGCGGAACCATCTTGGCCGATTCCCAGTTATCGGCGACAAACGCCTTGGCCAGTTTGGCTTTGTGGTCGGCGGCTGGCAGCTCTTTCATCTGCGTGAAGCCAGTAATGATCGCCGCCTTGTAGAGCTCGTGTCCCTCGTCGCGCGGATGCACGCCGTCGTTGGCGAAAAGCAACCGCGGATCGGCCGCAATCTTCGCGCGGATCTGCTTGTCGCGCTCCGGCGACTCTTTCGGCACCGCAGTCTCGATCATCTTCGCATCCATGATCGGCTTGTTCTCCTTGAGCAACTGCGCCACGCGGATACCGAAGTTGATCGAAGGGATACCGTAGTGATCCGCCAGCAGCTCCATCGCCGAGGCCGAGCGATTGCAGACGCCGTTGCAGTAGTCGTTTGTGAAGGCCGTCGTGATCGTGTACGTGAAAACGATATCGGTGAGCGGGTCCTGCTTCCAGGTTTGGCGGACAATCCCCTCCATGCTGCGCCAAATCTGCTCCGGCGGCTGACCGCCGTCGTTGGTCGCAAACTCGACAAACAGCAGGTCGGGCTTGTACGCCAGCACATCATGCCCCAGCCGGAACACGCCTAAATCGCTTCCCGTGCCGCCGATCGACGCGTGAACCTCTTTGAACGTTGCCTTCGGATACGTCGCCTTCAGC
>CAYSXF010000364.1:0-5220 GCA_964434815.1 uncultured Lentisphaeraceae bacterium | reverse complement strand
CGTCACGGGGTGCATGGTGCAGCGCTACCGGCAGCGGCTGGAGAAGGCTTTCCCGGACGTGGACGCGTTTCTCGGCATCGACGAGCTTGAGCGGGTCGGCGAGGTTGTGCAGCGCGTGGCCGAAGGCAAGCGCTGCGGCGTCATCGCTCGCGAGGGTGATGCGGTCAAGGTCTACAATCCGACGTATCCCACGCTGCTCTTCACTGGCGGGCCTTTCGCTTATCTGAAGATCGCTGACGGGTGCGACCACCGGTGCGCCTACTGCGCGATTCCCAACATCCGCGGGCATTTCCGCTCACGCGCGATTGACGATATCGTCACTGAAGCGGCGGGCATGGTGCGTGCTGGTGTGAGGGAGATCAACCTGATTTCGCAGGACTCGCTCCTGTATGGCAAGGACCTGTCGGGCAAACCGCAGATCGCCGAATTGATGCAGCGCATCGACGGGCTGGACGGCGAATTCCGTTTCCGCCTGCTGTATGGGTATCCGGCGGGCGTGACGGACGACGTGCTGGAGGTGCTCAACTCGGCACGCCACGTCTGCAAGTACTTGGACCTGCCGATTCAGCACAGCCATCCTTCGGTTTTGAAAGCGATGAACCGTGCCCCGGCCGTGAAGGCGACGGAGGGCATGGCGGCCCGTCTGCGGCAGGCCGTGCCGGGGCTGGTGCTGCGCACGACCTGCCTGGTCGGGTTCCCGGGGGAGACCGAGGCGCAGTTTGAGCATCTGCTCGCGACGGTGGCGGAATCGAAATTCGACCATCTGGGCGTGTTCGCATTTTCTCCCGAAGAGGGCACCCCCGCGTTCGATCTTGAGGCGCCAGAGCCCGAGGTTGCGGAGGAGAGGTGCCAGCGGCTGATGGCCTTGCAAAAGAAAATCGTTCGCGAGCGCGCGAAGGCGCTGACGGGAACGAGCGACATGGCGCTGTTGCTGCGGCGCGGGGCGTCCGGAGCGTGGCTCGCGCGCCTGCCGCGCCAGGCGCCGGATGTGGACGGCGAAACGCTCGTGAGGGGCGTGCCTGAGACGGCGAAAGTCGGCGATTTCTTGCGGGTCGAAATCACAGGCGGCAAGGGGTATGATTTAGAGGCTCGGGTTACGCGAGGTTAAGGGTTCAGCGATTAAAGGGTCATGATGATTATTCAGGCTTTGAAGGTTGTGTTGGAAGAGGCGGAGTTGGCGGCTAAGGTGCGGGACGGTCTGAGCGCAGTCAACCAGTTGAAGGACGTGACCTTCGGACTTGCGCCAGGCAAGGTCGAGGTGGCAGGTAAGTTTCAGGTCGGCTTTTCCATTCCGTTCTCAACTCAGTGGACGGTCGAAGTATTGCCGTCAGGAAACAAACTGGGGGTCAGGCTGGCACACGTGTCGGTCGGCTTTTTCGGGATGAGCGCGGAGACGGTGAGCGCGCAGGTGATGGGCGCGCTGGCTCAGAAGCTCACAGGCGTTGCCGGGGTCGTTGTGGAGAGCGACATGATCGTGATTGAACCGGTGTTGCTGTTGGCCGAGAAAGGCATCCGTCTGGAAGCGCCGGTTAAGCGGGTGGCGGTCCTGCAGGGCCGCGTGGAGATTGAAATCGGTGACAGATAGATTCGCTCTCGGAGAATCGAAACCCTAGCTGTTTATGGACACGAACGCATTCTTTCAAGATTTAGCGGTTGTTCTCGTGGCAGTTGGGGCTGTTTCGGCGCTGTTCACATGGTTGGGTTGGCCCAAGGTGATCGGCTATATTTTAGCCGGAGTGATCATTGGTAAGAATACGCTCGGCGGGTCGTTTGTCATCAACCAGAGCAGCATCGAGGTGCTGGGGCAAATTGGCGTCGTTTTTCTTATGTTCACGATGGGCCTCGAGTTCAGCGTGAGAAAACTGAAGAAAGTCGGACACGTCATTTTTCCGACGGCGTTGCTGGACATGGCTGTGATGACGTGGGCCGGCCATTTTGTGGGCACGAAGATCTTGGGATGGGGGGCGGTTCAGAGCCTATTTCTAGGCGCGGCGATCAGCAACTCGGCAACGACATCGCTGGCGAAAACCATCCATGAGATGAGGTGGGGTACCCGGCGGTTCACGAAGTATATTTTCGGTATCACGATCTCCGAGGATATCCTGTGCATCGCGGCGATCGCGCTGCTGACCGGGCTCGTCAAGTCTGGCTCCATGCGGGCGGGAGACATGACGCACAGCGTCGGCGCGCTGCTGCTGTTTCTGACGGGGGTGTCTGTCTTCGGGCTGCTGCTGGTTCCGCGCACGATGAACTGGGTTGGAAAATTGAAGGACGACGAGTCGCTCTTGCTGACCATGCTGGGCTTCTGCTTCTTGGTGTCCTCTATCGCCGCTAAGTTGAATTTCAGTCTGGCATTGGGTGCGTTTCTCGTGGGCGTGATGGGGGCGGAATCGGAGCCACTGAAACGGATCTATCAGCAGTGTTCGCCGCTGCGCACGATGTTCAGCGCGATCTTCTTCGCAACGATCGGGCTGTTGATCGATCCGGGGCAGATGTTGGTGCACTGGCAAGCCATTCTGGGCCTTACGTTGATGGTGTTGGTTGGAAAGAGCGTCAACTGCACGCTGGGGTTGCTTCTGACAGGGCAAGATCTGAGGAGCGCGCTGCAGACCGGCATCGGTCTGGCGCAGATCGGCGAGTTCGCCTATCTGGTGGCTCTCCTCGGTGTTAGCATGAAAGCGGTTGACAGCTCGCTTTACCAGATCACGGTCGGCGTGTCGGTTCTTACCACTGTATTGAGTCCTTTTCTGCTGCGGGCGTCCGACCCATTCGCCGATTGGGCCGAGCGCCGGTTGCCTGTGCGCTGGAAGGATTACCTCGAGACCTACGCGAACTGGGCGGACCGTTTCCTGCACGCCAACACGACCGGAGACACGGTGAAGGCGATCCGCTTCAACCTTGGCATGGTGCTGCTTCAACTGGCTTTGGTCGCGGTGTTTTTCATTACGGCGGGCCTGTTGGCGCAATCGGATTATTCTGCGTTTTCACCAGCGATCAAAACAAACAAGAAAATGCTGCTATGGGGGGCTGCCAGCCTCTTGACCGTGCCGAGCGCGATCTTTCTTTTCTTCAGGGCTCGCGCACTGGGCCGCGCGGTTGCCGCTGCGTTGATCCCCTTCAAAGTGGCGGCGAATCCGTGGGCGCAGTCCTTCAAGCGGTTCACGGAGTTGTTGTTCACGGTTGCGGGCCTCGCAACGCTGTTCTTCGAGACCTCGATGCTGAGCGGGACGATCATGCCCGAGCAAGGTTGGGCCAAGGGTTTGGTGATCGTCATTCTCTTGCTGGTGGGCGTGTTTGGGTGGAACCGTTTCCGGCGACTGGGTGTGGAGTCGCTGCAAACGCTGAAGGGTGTCCTGACGGAAGAGGCGGAGACTGATCCAGATGATTCGACAGCCGATCTGTTAGATATCCACACAGAGCGAGTCAGAATCGGTGATGCCTCCAGCGTGTGCGGGCAGTCGCTGCGGGAGATCAACCTGAGGGCGCAGACAGGCGCCAGCGTCATCGGCATTGAGCGCGACGGCCGGACGCTTGTGAATCCGGCGGCGGACGAAAAGATCTCAGCCGGCGATGTGGTGCTGCTGCTGGGCGACGATGAGCAGATCGCTGCAGCCCGGGCTCTGTTGCGATAATATGCTGCTGGATGTGGGAGACGGAAAGGTGGGCAGATGAGCATACTGCGGTCAGTGGCACCGTTGGCAAGAGTCATCTTTTTCTTTGTCGCTTGGGCAGGAAGCTGCAACGCGCGGCTGGTCTGCGCGGTTGATGAGACGACGCCGGCGGTGAGGATCGAGCCGCGAGGAAACTATGTGGTGGCTGTCAGTGATACCGTCCGCGCGCAGCCGGCATGGAGTCAGGTCGTTCAAGCATTGCGCGAAAAATACGACGCGGATGTGGTTGTGTTTTCTGCGGGTAAGCCGCAAGACGCGCTTCCGGAGTTGAGACGCATCTTTCCCGCGTACGTCTGTTTCGTGGTTCCGCCGGAAGAGTGCGGGCGCGCCTTTGTGGTCGCCGTACACCGCCTGACACGGCAGCTCGATGATGATCCATACGGGGATGTGCTGTGGGGGATCATAACCGGATATGAGGCGGGGGACGCCTTGCGGATGGCCCGGTTGCGCGAACCGCTCGTGATCCGGCGCGGCGCGACGAGCATGGGGCCGGGGCTGCTTGATCGGCTGGACGGAGGATTCGCATCCAACGAGGCGAAGGTGAGTGACTTCTGGTCCAAACAGACAGGACACACGACTGTGGTCCACAAGGCGGTGAGTCCGGATGCGGCGCGCTCGCTGGCTGAGGCCTTCAACTCGCGGCAGCCCGAGGTGTTCTATACCAGCGGACACGCGACCGAACACGATTGGCAGATCGCTTATAACATTCCGGGTGGGGCGTTCCGCTGCGATCACGGGAATCTGTTTGCTGTGAGCACGGACGGCAGTCGGACGCCGATCGTCTCGCCGAACACGAAGGTCTACCTGCCTGTCGGCAATTGCCTGATCGGCCACATCGACCGCCGCGACTGCATGGCCACGGCGTGGTTGCATTCGGGCGGTATCGGGCAGATGATCGGCTATACGGTTGTCACCTTTTACGGATACATGGGCTGGGGCACAAGCCTGCTGTTCGAGGACGGACGGTTGTCGCTGGCCGAGTCTTTCTTTCTGAACAACCAGTCGCTTGTGCAGCAGATCGCCACGCGCTATCCGAGTCTGCTGGCGGCGATGCCCGAATCGTACGACAGCAAGGATGCGTCGGCCCTGTCTTCGGGCGTTGCGAGAGGCGATCGGGACGCGCTCGGTTTGTTGTGGGACCGGGACACGGTGGCTTTCTATGGCGATCCGGCGTGGGTGGCGGGCTACCCGTGCACGGCACCTGTTTTCCGATACAGGCTTGAGGAAGAGGCTGGACGTTGGACGCTCCGCGTGACGACGCTGAAAGAAGGTGGCCTGCGAGATCCGAAATGGGGTGTCCGGCCTTATCTGGCGCTGCTTCCCGAGCGGGTGTCCGGCGTTCGAGACGTGTCCTGCGACCGTCCTGTTTCGCCGGTCGTAACAGATCGTTTCGTTCTGGTGCCGATGGACGGCGCAGAGGCAAAAGGATCGACTGTTACGGTAACGTTCCTGGGTAAGGCCGTGTCTCGTGGAAAATAGAAAAAGGACCGGTCGCCGCGCTGCGGCATCCGGTCCTTCGCTGAGAGGCGGCCAAGCCTCAGATCAAGTC
>CAYSXF010000363.1:2468-5223 GCA_964434815.1 uncultured Lentisphaeraceae bacterium | reverse complement strand
TCGAAGTGACCCAGCGTCAGCGGATCGAACGTCCCAGGATAAACTGCGATTCTCTCCATCGAAAAAGACTCCCTTGACTTCATGGACTCCCTTGACTCGGGCGTTCTTCCGACTCTCCGGACGCTCCCTTCGCGGGCGTCCCGGAAGCCCCTCTCCCGTCATCCAGCCGATACAGCACCAGCCGCGTGTGCCCGTAGGTTCGGTCGCGCAACTGCACCCAGCCCGCCACCTCCTCGGCCCGCCGGTAATCAGGCATCTCAGCGACAAAAATCCCGCCCGCGCGCAACGCGCCCTGCTCGGCAATCAGCGCCATCAGCCCGGCGAACCCCTGCTCGCGCGCGGCTTCGTAAGGCGGATCAGCGAAAACCACGTCGAAGCGCCGCCCGCGCCCGGGGCCTTTGAGCCAGCGCCACACCTCGCAGCATGCGACCTCGCCCACCCCCGGCGCCAGCGCCGCGAGGTTCTCCTTCAGCAGCGCCACATGCTTCGCGTCCTTGTCCACCCAGGTCACGGTCCGGGCGCCGCGGCTGTACGCCTCCAGCCCCACCGCTCCCGATCCGGCATAGAGGTCTAAGAACGCCGCGTCCGGAACCACGTTCATCAGCATCGAGAACAAAGCCTCGCGCACCCGGTCCTGTGTAGGCCGCACCGCGTCGCCCGGCGGCACCTTCAGCTTCCGGCCACCCAACTCTCCGCCCGAAATTCGCATACCCGGTGTAGTATACTGGAAAGTACTGCCCGTGCGCAATAGGGCGTTGACTTTCGCCTCATCCTGTTTTTACTTTCACGCGGATGAGGGGCAGGGTCGAGGCGGGCATGCCAGAGGCCCCCGGAAATCAGCTCCGTACCCGCTTGAACATCCGCACCTGCTTTGCTACCCTCGACGACGATGAAAAGCAGCGCTTCCGCACACCGATCTGTGACCCGTCAGATAACGGCCAAAGTGCAGCACGTGGAACGCGAGACGGACATGAAAAAACGATTTGCGACCCCTTCTGCTCTTGTTGCAAGCATGAGCCTCTTCTTAGTCGCCGCTCAGGCGGACGTCACGTTGCCGTCCCTTCTTTCCAACCACGCGGTTCTCCAGAAATCCGACCGCACCCAGATTTGGGGAAAAGCCGCAGCGGGAGAAAAGGTGAAAATCACCTTGGGCAGCGCCCGCGCTGAAACATCCGCGGGCAGCGACGGAAAATGGAAGGTCAGCTTGGACGTCCGCGAGATCGGCGAAGGGCCGTTCGAGCTGATCGTCGAGGGCACCAAGCGGCTTATCGTTCAAGACGTCACCGTCGGCGAGGTCTGGGTCTGCTCCGGGCAATCGAACATGGCCTTCGGGCTGGCCCGCGCCGGGGAAGCCGCACAGGAGATCCCGAAATCGGCCAACGCGAAGCTGCGCCAGTTCCGCGTTGCCAACAAGGGTTCCGAGACGCCTGAAGACGACTGCAAGGGCGCCTGGATCCTTGCCCGGCCTGAGACCGCCGCGGAGTTTGGCGCCGTGGGCTACTTCTTCGGCAAGAAACTGCAGCAGGAGACCCACCAGCCCGTCGGGTTGATCCTCGCGGCCTGGGCAGGCACCTCTGCGATCTCCTGGCTGCCGCAGGAGGCCTTTGACGCCGACCCCGAGTTGAAGAGCAGGCAGGCCAGCGTCAAGAAACGCGTGGACGATTTTCCGGTCTTGAAAGAGCAGTATCTTCCCGCGTACCGCCAGTGGGAAATGCAGTTCAAGCGGATGGACCGCCCGTCCGACCCCGCGCTCTTTGCGGCGCCGGACGCCTCCCTAGAGGGCTGGAAAACAGTGGCGCTGCCCTCTGCGCTGAAGGCCGCCAGCCTTCCCGATTCAGGCGCGGTGTGGTTCAGAAAGAGCGTCCGCCTTCCGCCCGGCTCGCTGGATAACGCGATGATCCAACTCGGCGCGGTCCGCGACTTCAACGCGTGCTACATCAACGGAAAGAAGATCGACGCGACCACAGTCGAAAGCCTGAAAGGCGGGTTTGACGTCCGCTACCTGATTCCCAAAGGTGTGCTTCGCGAGGGGGAGAACACGGTCGCCATCCGGCTGTTCACGCCCAGCGAGAGGGCCGCGATGCCGTCGACCCTGTTCATCGGAATCGGTTCGGCGCGCATCCTCCTCAACGGGGAGTGGCTGGCGAAGGTGGAGTTCGAACTCCCGGCCCTGACCGGCGAGGCGCGCAAGGCGCTTCCGACCATCCCGCCCAATCCCGGCACGCACAGCGTCCCCGGCCGCATTTTCAACGGCATGATCCACCCGCTGATGGCGTCCGCAATCCGGGGCGTCATCTGGTATCAGGGCGAGCAGGACACGGGCCAGCCTCGCGGCTACTGGAAGCTGTTCGAGGCCGTCATCCGCGGCTGGCGCGCAGGGTGGGGCAGCGATTTCCCGTTCTATTCTTGCCAACTGCCCAACAACGGCGCAAAAAAAGACCTGCCCGAGAACAGCCTGTGGGCGCAACTGCGAGAGGCACAGTCCAAAGCGCTGACGCTTCCCAATACAGGCCAGGCTGTGCTGATCGACCTAGGCGAAGAGGACGTTCATCCCATTTACAAGAAAGAGGTCGGCGAACGGCTCGCGCGGCTCGCGCTCGCCCGGACTTACAAGCAAGCCGTCACGGATTCCGGCCCCGTCTATCAGTCGATGAAAATCGAGGCTGGCCGCGTGCGGCTCGCCTTCCTCCCGACCGACGGCGGGCTGGTTGCCAAACCCCTGCCAGTCCAATACCCTGTCTCTTATACACATCTC
>CAYSXF010000363.1:0-2458 GCA_964434815.1 uncultured Lentisphaeraceae bacterium | reverse complement strand
ACTGGTGGCCAAGCCGCTGCCCGCCCAATACCAGCCCACCAGCATGTCGCCGACGCTCAAGCCGCTCGTGCGGCACAGCCCGGATGGCGAACTGGAAGGCTTTGCGGTCTGCGGCGAGAATAAGAAATGGGTGTGGGCCACAGCCAAGATCGAGGGAAATGCCGTGCTTGTCTGGTCTCCCGCCGTACCGAAACCAGTCGCCGTGCGTTACGCCTGGGCTGACAATCCCACCTGCAACCTTTACAACGGAGCGGGCCTGCCCGCCTCCCCTTTTCAGACCGCTAACTAAGGTGCACAATCCATGAAACTCCGCCACCTCGTTATCCTGCTCGTATTCGCATCCGCCTGCGTCTATGCCGCAGCTCCGAATGCAGCCGCCAAGCCGCTGATATCACCGCTTTTCGGCGACCACGCGGTGTTGCAGAGGGACCGCCCGGTCACGCTGTGGGGCTGGGCCGATCCAGGAGCATCCGTGGCAGTTGCTCTCCGCGGACCCGGCTTGCCGCCGGCGACCGCCGCAACGGCGATCGCGGACGCCGACGGCCGCTGGCAGGCGCATCTCGGCCCGCTGCCCGCAGGCGGGCCGCACGTGCTGGAGGTCACCGCAGGCAGCCAGCGGAGCACAGCCAGCGACGTGCTCGTCGGCGACGTGTGGCTGTGCTCTGGCCAATCGAACATGGAGTTCCCCGTGTCCGGCGCTAAAAACGCAGCAGAGGAAAAGGCCGCCGCCAACTGGCCCCGCATTCGCCAATTGGCTGTCGGCAGGCTGATCGCCGGCGAGCCGCAACAGGCGCTCGACGCGGCCAAATGGATCGTGTGCGCGCCTGAGACGGTCGGCAATTTCACAGCCGCAGGATACTTCTTCGCCCGGAAGCTCCACCAAGACATCAAGGTGCCCATCGGGCTGGTCAACAGTTCGTACGGAGGCACGCGCGCCGAATGCTGGGTCAGCGCCGAAGGCCTGTCCGCGATGCCCGAGTTCGCCTCACCGCTCGCCAACTTCCGGGACCTGGTCTCGCGCAGCCGCGAGCAGCAGGCTCGCACCGGCAAGGACTATGACACGCTGGCGCGCGAATGGTACCGGGCCAACGACCCCGGCTCAGCCGGAGAGCCCGCGCCTTGGGCTGACCCCGGAACCGGCACCGGCGACGGCTGGAGCGCTGTTACGCTGCCCGCAAAGCTCAAAGAAGCAAAGGCGGTGCCCGCGAACTTCACGGGCACGGTGTGGCTGCGCCGCGACTTCGACCTGCCGGCTGAAGCGGCGGGCAAGGGCGGAATGCTGAACCTGATCCGGGTGAAGGACATGAACGCGGCGTGGATCAACGGACGCAGCATTGGCGACAGCGAATCGATCAACTGGTTCCGCAAGCAGCGCGTGCCGGCGGGCCTGCTGCGGGCCGGGCGCAACACGGTCGCCGTCCGCCTGGTCTGCCTCGAAGGCGAGTGCGGCCTGACCGGGCAGGCCGAAGAGTTGTCCATGACTCCGGAAGGCCTGCAGCGCGTGCCTCTCGCGGGCATGTGGAAACTGCGTCTGGGCACGGCCTTCTCAAGCGCCCCGCCGATGCCGGCGCGTTTCGACCGCGTGCCGGGCATCACGTCGCTCTACAACGGCATGATCGCGCCGCTGCTGCCGCTCACGCTCGCGGGCACGCTCTGGTATCAGGGCGAAAGCAACACCGACGCCGCGTGGCAATACCGGTCTCTATTACCCGCTATGATCCGCGACTGGCGAGGCCGCTTCGCCCAAGGCGACACGCCGTTCCTGATCGTGCAGCTGCCGAACCACATGGGCCGCGGCACGCGGCCGGAAACCTCCGCCTGGGCCGAAATGCGCGAGGCGCAGGCGCTGACCGCACGCACTGTTCCGGGGTGTGGTCTAGCGGTCACCATCGATATCGGCGAAGCCCTGAACGTCCACCCGGTTAATAAGCAGGAGGTCGGACGGCGTCTGGCGCTCTTGGCCGAAGCGCAGGTCTACCACATGCCCGTCGCCTGCTCCGGCCCGCGTTACCGCACGCAGACAGTCGAAAGCGGCGCGATGCGCCTGGCCTTCGACCATGCGGAAAGTCTGACGTCGGCCGACGGCAAAGCGCTGACCGGCTTCACGATCGCAGGCAGCGACCGGCGGTTCAAATGGGCCGCGGCTCGCCTCGATGGAAACACCGTGGTGGTGTCCGCGCCCGAAGTGACGGCGCCTGTTGCGGTGCGCTACGCCTGGGCCAACAACCCGGAGTGCAACCTGACTAACGCCAGCGGCCTGCCGGCAGCGCCGTTCCGCACCGACGATTGGCCGGGTGTCACATGGCCAAAATAATTCAACCCGTTTCCGTAGCAGAAAGGGTAACTCTCATGCGTCTGTGTCTTATTATCTGCACCTCGTTTCTGTCTATTGGGGCTGCCTCTGCCGCCATCTGTCTCTTATACACATCTCCGAGCCCACGAGACAGGCAGAAATCTC
>CAYSXF010000362.1:0-5234 GCA_964434815.1 uncultured Lentisphaeraceae bacterium | reverse complement strand
GACGAGTTCAGCGGCACGCCGGAGATCAAGGTGCTGGCGGGCAGCCGGTCGCTGCAATACCAGAATCTGGGCGTGAAGCGCACGCAGGCGCTGACGCGGTACGACGCGGTCTTCAACACGCTCGACAACGAAAAGGTCGCGATCTATTTCGGCGCGTGGGGAGGCGGCAAGGGCCGGCTGGCGTGGCAGGGCTGGAAGATCGAGGAAGCCGGGCTTGTGAACGTGCTGCGCCGGCCCGGTGCGCCCATGAGCGTCTGCGGCGAGGACGGGCGCACCTATGTCGAGGGCACGGACTTCGAGCCGGTCGCTGACCCGATGCTTGGCAACACTCCCTACAAGGGCGAGTATCAGGCGTGGCACGCGGCGCCCGCGCTCCGCACGCGGCTGCCGGAGGGCACGCGGCTGCGCGTGTCGTGGTATCACCCCGCGATCATCTACGACGGCGCCGTGATGGTCTGCGTGTCCGAGCCGCAGACCGACGCGCTCCTCCAGGACGAGGCGCGGCGCATACAGGCCGCGTGGGGGGCGAAACGGTACATGATGGCGCACGACGAGATCCGCACGCTGAACTGGGACGCGGCCTGCGCGGGCAAAAACTGCGACGCAGGCGCGCTGCTGGCGGAGCAGGTCAAACGCTGCACAGGCTGGCTTGCTGGCTCGGAGGTATACGTGTGGAGCGACATGTTCGATCCCTTCCACAACGCCCATGACAAGTACTATTTGGTGCGCGGCGACCTCAAAGGCTCGTGGGAGGGGATCGACTCTTCTGTCACCGTTGTGAACTGGAACTTCGACAAGCGGGACGAGTCGCTGAGATTCTTCGCCGACCGCGGCCACCGGCAGGTCATCGCGGGCTATTACGACGCTCCGCCCGAGCGGGTCAAGCTCTGGCTCGTCTCCGCAGCAAAGGTCAAAGGCGTCGTCGGCGTCATGTACACCACGTGGCGGAATGACTATACCGGTCTGGAAACATTTGCAAAACTGGTTCAGACGCCGATGGCCGGTGATCTTATGTTTGTTTGCGTTGCTAAATACGGGTTTTCGTGACTTCGGAGCAGTTTTAAAGGAGAAGGGCGGGCTCATGCCAATATTGTAAACCTCTCTGAGCGTAATATTTATCATAAACACCATTGACTCCATGGGTTAGATTCTATATCTTGCCACTGTTCTTTCCAGACGCCCAGCGGGCCGGGATGTCTTGATAAGAAAAAAGGAAACTCACATGATGAAGCTTCATACCATACTGCTGGGAACCGTCCTGTTCGCCGCAGCGGCAGGGACAGCCTCGGCCAAGTGTTCCGAGTCCATGAGCGGGTGTAAGACAGGTACGGGCACCTGCACGATGAGTTCGGGCACCTGCACGGGCAGCTCGACCTGTAAGAGCGGAACCACGATGCCGGCTTCCAAGGCAGCACGGGCCGCGAAGGCGAAAGCCCGTAAGTAGAAGGGAGCAATCATCCCTTTTGGCGCAGGAAACAGCGCCTGCGGTATAAACAAGAAACGGCGCACGGGCCACTGTGCGCTTTTTTTTCTGCCTGAAAAATGCCTGGCCGCTGTTTAGGTTTAGGGCTAAAGCAGGTTCTTCAGCAGGAACTTCAGCGCGGCCTCTTCGCCGCCGCCGGATGACAGGGCGATCTCGCACGGCTCACCCACCTCGTCGCACCGGGCTTTCACGGCTTTCGCATGCCGGGGGTGGTGGACATACTGGCCGCGGTTTTCAGGCTCTCCGTCCGGCATGTTGCAGGACATGAAGATAGGCGGGTCGTCCTTCGAAATCCAACGCAGCATGTCGCACTCGGCAAGGACGCGCTTGCCGGCCTCTGTTTTCAGGTCGGTCGGGCTGCTGAAGTGGTATAACATCGCGTCTTCGTTGGCATCCTTTTTCCACTCTGCGCGGAACGGGCCGATCAGCTTATCCCACTGTGTCAGGTCGTAGGTCGCCTGCCCGTTAAGGCATGCGGCGGCGGAGATCCGCGTGGACTGGCGCAGCACGGGATCGCCGCTCTGCGGGTCCGCCAAGTCGTCGCGGGTCGCGAGCCACAGCGACGTGCCCGCGCCGGCGGAGCCGCCGTAGCAGGCGATACGCCGGGGGTCGAGTCCATATTCCGAGGCGTGGAACCGGAGGAACTGGACCGCGCGGGCCGCGTCGCGCAGGATGTCCTGGATCGGCGCCTGCTCGCGGAAGCGGTAGTTGATCGTGGCGTAGGCGGCGCCCGCAGCGAGGCAGTCTTTGACACTCTGCGGGTGGATGCCGGACTTGTCGCCGCCGACGAACCCGCCGCCGTGAATGAACACGACCAGCGGCGACGGTCGGTTCGAAGGAGACACCCAAAGGTCCAGCACGTTCTTCTCGAAGGGACCGTACTTCAGGTTGGAATGTGTCGGCACCAAGGCTTTTTCCGCGGCTGCCGGACGGCGTGCCGCCATCATCTGCTTGCGGTAGGCCTTGGCCTCGTCCAAAGTGAGAACTCCGTCACGGTTCGCATCGGCCGCCGGATACTGCTTGAGCAGCGCCTGCAGTTGTTCGGGCGAGGGGTTCATCGCGGACTGTGCCGCCGGTGCGGCGCAAGCCTGCCATACGGCTAGCAAAGTGATCGTCAGAAACAGGTTCTTTGTCATTCGAGCGCCTCCTAGGTTTTCATAGAACGGTAGCGGCGGCATTCTATTGCCGGGAAACCACTTCCTAACCCGCCAGCAGAGCTGTATGATTAATATCTCAATCCAAATGCGCATTTCAAAAGGAATTCCCGATTAAACCGACATCTTCTATTTTCGCCATCAGCGTATTCGCATGCGCGGCCTTGGCCCAGTCTGCGCCTGCCGGCACCCTGGCTGCGAAACTGCAGCCGTTCGTCGACCGTCACGCGCTGGCGGGCGCGGTGGTGCTCGTGGCGACGAAAGACCGCGTGCTGTCATGCGAGGCCGTGGGCTACGCTGACTTGACTGCCAAGAGGGCCATGGCCACGAACCAGTTGTTCGAGATTGCGTCTATGTCCAAACCCGTCACGGCCACCGCGCTCATGATGCTCGCGGATGAGGGCAAGGTCAGCGTCGATGATCCGGTCGAGAACTATCTGCCCGAGTTCTGCAGTCAGATGGTCATCGCAGAGAAAACCGGCGATCACGCAGAACTGAAAAAGCCCAAGCGCCCCTTGCTTGTCCGCGACCTTCTCACCCATACGGGAGGCCTGCTGTACTCCGGCCCGCACGAAAAGCCGGCGCTCGACAGCCTGCCTCTGCGGGCGGTGGTGGAGGGGCACGCCCGGCTGCCGCTGCAATTCGAGCCGGGCACCCGCTATCTCTATTCCAGTGCCGGCATCAGCACGTTGGCGCGGATCGTGGAGGTGGTCAGCGGGCAGCCATTTGAGAGATTCTTGGATGAGCGGCTGTTCAAGCCGCTGGGCATGAGCGACACCACTTTCTGGCCGAACAGCGAGCAAGTCGCGCGTCTCGCGAAGTGTTATAAAGCCAACGCCGGCAAAACGGATCTCGAGGAAACGCCGCTCGATGCGCGTTTCAGTTTCCCGCTGAATGACACGGTCCACCGCTACCCCATGCCGGGCATTGGGCTTTTCTCCACGGCCAGCGACATGCTCAGATTCTGCCAGATGTTCCTCAGCGGCGGCGCCTATGGCGGAAGGCGTTATTTATCTGCGGAAACCGTGGCCCGGATGACGACGAAACAAACCCCCGCCAGCGTCAAGAACGAATACGGCTTCGGATGGGCGACCGCCGGGGGTAAATACAGTCACGGCGGATCGTTCAACACGTCGATGAGCGTCGATCCCGGAGCCGGCCTCATCGCCATCTATCTCACGCAACACACCGGCCCGATGGTCAAAGGCGGCGAAAAAGCAAAGGCCGTTTTTGATGAGGCTGCCAAACTCATCGTGCCGTCGGATTCGGTGCGCGGCAAAGTGATGTGCGGCTACCAGGGCTGGTTCCGCTGCCCCGGCGACGCCGCCGGCCAGGACTGGGTGCATTGGAGCCGGGACGGCCGACGGATCGCCCCTGACACGCTCACCTTCGACCTCTGGCCCGACATGGACGAGTATGGCACCGCCGAACGCTTCCCTGCGCCCGGCTTCACCTATCCCGACGGGCGGCAGGCCGAGCTGTTCAGTTCGGACAATGCGGATACGGTGCTGCGCCACTTCGAGTGGATGCGCGATTACGGCATTGACGGGGCGTGGCTGCAGCAGTTCGCGGTCGATCTTCCGGGCGGGCCGTTCAGCCAGCGCTATCCTACGCGCCGGCGCGTCTTGGAGCACGTCCGGGCCGCCGCGCGCAAGACCGGCCGCGTCTGGGCGCTCTCCTACGACATCGCGGCGATGCCGACGGACCGGATCTTCGAGGTGCTGACTGGTGACTGGAAAAAAATGGTGGACGAGAAGGTGTTTGACGATCCGCGCTATGTGCACGAGTGCGGCCTTCCCGTGGTTCAGATCTGGGGCTTCTATCACAACAACAAATCAAACCGGATGACCGCAGGCGTGGCCAATCGGCTGGTCGACTTTTTCAAGACATCCGGGCCATATGCGGCGTTTCTGCTGGGCGGCGGGGATTGGGATTGGCGGCGCAACCCCGATCCGGACTGGCAGGCGTTCTATAGGCGGCTCCCCGCTTATTCGCCTTGGAATGTGGGCAATATCACCTGGGACGGCGACAAGGTCAGCCACGCCAGCACGGGATACTGGGCGGAGGACAAGAGGGACTGCGAGGGTCGCGGCGCGTTCTGGCTGCCGGTGGTCTATGCGGGCTTCAGTTGGGACAACCTCACGCGACAGCCGCCCGGCGGCAGCCTCATCCCGCGCCGCAAGGGACAGTTTCTATGGGAGCAGTTCGCCGCGCTGTCCAAGCTCGGAGCGGATTCTGTTTATGTGGCGATGTTCGACGAGGTCGACGAAGGCACGGCCATTTTCAAGGTCACCAGCACGCCTCCGGCTCAAGGGCATTTTATCGGGTATGAAGGGCTGCCGAGCGACTGGTATCTGCGCTTGCTCGGTGAGGGCGCGCGGCTGCTGAAACAGAAAGCACCCGTACCAGCGGAGATTCCGATCAAGCCGTGATCGACCGCCCGGGTTAGGGGCAAGCTGGAATGGCGCTAAGTTAAGCGCTGTTTCCGGTCTTAATCATAATCGTAATCTCTCTCTTAATCAGTTCTGTTGGAGAGATTCGGAATACGATCAAGATTACGATTAGCCAAAACCGATCTAGACCGCGCAGATGGCGAA
>CAYSXF010000361.1:0-5242 GCA_964434815.1 uncultured Lentisphaeraceae bacterium | reverse complement strand
CTACACCTCTCTATTCGTCGGCAGCGTCAGATGTGTATAAGAGACAGGGGAGACCAACGCCATGGTCTGGTTCGAGGGCGACGGCTGCTTCACGGGGCCGCAGGGGGATAGCCTCTTCAAACGCCAATTCGAGAACGCCTTCTTCGGAGTCTCCGGCACGGAAATGGGTGTGCTTCGCTTCATCGCGCCGGAGACGGGGCGCTACGCGGTTTCGGTCAAGTCCAGCCTATGGGGGAGCTGGATGAACGAGGACAAGACGATGTCGCTCTCACTGCTGAGGTTCACATGGAAAGGCGGCCCTGGCGAGTCGCTGGCGTTTCAGAAGCAATTGAAGAGGGTGTCCAAGGGCCTTGCCATGGACGTCGAAACGCACCTGGTGGCGGGCGAGGAACTGGCATTCGTGCCCGACGTCAACGCTGCGAGGGGCTACTGGCCCTGCTTTCGGATCACGGTCGGCCTGCTGTCGAAAGAATAGGGTCTGATCCGGATCTGTTCGACTGGGCGGAGGGCATGTGACAAGACGAGAAAGGCTCATGGCGACGTTGCGGGGGGAGTCCGTTGACCGTCCGGCGGTCAGCTTTTACGAGATCGGCGGCTGGAAGCTGGATTCCGACGACCCCGATCCCTACAACGTCTGCAACGACCCCAGTTGGCGGCCGCTGATCGCGCTGGCCGAGCGGGAGACGGACCTCATCCGCATGGTCAAGCCCCTGCGGCGCACGCGCTCCTGCCGCGGCTCCGGGGCTTTCTTCAGCGCGGAAGTTCACGAAGAGGGCAACGCCCGCTTCACGCGCACGCGCGTGGCAGCCGGGCCGGTCACCCTGACCAGCTTGGACCGGCGCGACCGCGACGTAGCGACGACCTGGAACCTGGAGCACCTCCTTAAAACAGAGGAGGACATCGGCGCCTACCTGCGGCTCCCCGACGACGCGTTCGCCGAAGACATCGACGTGGGCACCCTGTTCGCGGCGGAGGCCGAAGTGGGCGACCGCGGGATCGTGATGGTCGATTTCCGCGATCCGCTGTATCGCGCGGCCTCGCTCTTCTCGATGGCGGACTACACCGTTTTCGCAATGACGCGGCCCGACCTGTTTCACCCGCTGTTGGAACAGGCGTCGCGGCTGGCCTGGGCGGAAGCGGAGCAGGTGGCGCGCGCGTTTCCTGGCCGGCTCTGGCGGATCGTCGGCTCCGAGTATGCGTCCGAGCCGTTCCTGCCGCCTGCGCTCTATGCCGAGTATTGGGCGCGCTACACGGCGCCTGTGATCGCCTCGGTCCGTAGGTACGGCGGATTCCCGCGCGTACACTCCCACGGACGGCTCCGGAACATCCTGCCCCAGATTTGCGCGGCGGGCGCCCTCGGCCTCGACCCGGTCGAGCCGCCGCCGCAGGGCGACCTGGAACTCGGCGACGTGCGGCGCGACTACGGACGCGACCTGGTTCTGTTCGGTAACATCGAGGCTGCGGATATCGAGAACCTGCCGCCGGCCGCTTTCGAGCGCAAGGTGGAGCAGGCGCTGCGCGAGGGAACGCAGGGCGAGGGCCGCGGCTTCGTCCTGATGCCCTCGGCCTGTCCGTATGGGCGGACGATCACGGCGGACACGCTGCGGAACTACGAAACCATGGTCCGCCTGGCGCAGGGCTGGACGGCGCGGCCATAGGGCATTGCTTATCGAAAATCAGTGTCGCACCGAGAGCCGTCTGCTATAGTTTGTTGCATCATTTAATCTGATGAAGGGACGGTCGCTTATGATTCACGGATGGCGCGGATGGTGGGTTGCGGGGATGTGCTGGGCGTTGAGCGCCGGAGCGGCGCTGGCTGCGGGACTGACGCTGTACGTGTCGCCGCAGGGTAAGGATACGTGGAGCGGAACCTCGATGGCGCCGAACGCGGCGAAGACCGACGGGCCGCTCGCTACGCTGGGCGGCGCGCGGGATGCGGTGCGGCGCTTGCGCAAAAGCGGCCAGATGCCGGCGGGGGGCGTCACAGTCGAATTCCAGCAGGGGCGCTACGAACAGACCGCGACGTGTGCGTTTACAGCGGAAGATTCGGGCACGGCGGCCTCGCCGATCGTCTACCGCGCGGCCTCTGGTGCCGAGGTCCGCTTCAGCGGCGGTGTGCGGCTGCGGCCGATGAAGCCGCTCGCTGACACGGGCGTTCTGGAACGGTTATCCGAAGCCACGCGCGGTCATGTGTTGGTTGCTGACCTCAAGGAGCAGGGGCTGTCGGACTATGGCAAGGAGCCCACAGGATCGAAGGCGCAGCCGTGCGCCGGGATGCAGTTGGCCTACGGCGATGCGCCGATGACGCTGGCCCGTTGGCCGAACGACGACTTTGTGAAGGTGGCTGATCTTCCGCAGGGACCGAAGGGGCCGACCTTCACGTATACGGACGAGCGTATTTCGCGCTGGGCGGGTGAGGCTGATCCGCACGGCATGGGTTATTGGGCGCACGACTGGGCAGCCTGCGGCATCGCTTTCACAAAGATCGAGCCCGCGACGAAGACCATCACGCAGCGGCTGCCGGGCAGCAACTACGGTTTCCGCAAAGGAGGGCGCTGGTATGGCTACAACTTGCTTTGCGAGCTGGACGCGCCCGGCGAATACTATGTGGACCGGCAGCGCGGCTGTCTCTATTTCTGGCCGCCGGCGATGCCTGCCAACGGCGCGTGTGAGGTGTCTGTCGGCGTGGATCTGCTTCGCCTCAGCAACGTGACGAACGTGACGTTCCGCGGGCTGGTCTTCGAGAACGGGCGCGGCTGCGCCGTGCGCATCGAGGGCGGCGCGGATGTGGCGGTGATCGGCTGCACGGTTCGGAACATGGGCGGGTCGGCGGTGGAGATCAGGCAGGGCGAGCGTCACCGCGTCGCGGGCTGCGAGCTGGCGCACCTGGGCAACGGCGGCGTCGGGGTGTGGGCGGGCGACCCGGCCAAGCTGACGCAGAGCGGGCACATGATCGACAACAACCACATTTACGATTACGCGCGGTTCTGCCTGACCTACGGCGCGGCGGTGCAGATCGGCGGGTGCGGCAACCGCGTGTCGCACAACCTGATCCACGACGGGCCGCACGTGGCCGTGCTGTTCGGCGGGCGCGAGAACGTGATGGAGTTCAACGAGGTCCACAGCGTGTGCCTGACCTCGGGCGAGATGGGCGCGTTCTATACGGGACGGGACTGGACGCTGGTCGGCAACGTGATCAACGGAAACTATGTCCACGATATCTACAATCCCTGCCAGCAGCGCAACCGTGCGATCATGCTGGACGACGGCGCGGCAGGCATCCGGATGACGAGCAACCTGATCGTGCGGGTCGCCGAGGGCATCTCGCTGTCCGCGGTGGACAACGTGATCGACAACAACGTCTTCGTGGATTGCCAGCCGGCGGTCTCGGGCTGGCAGACGTGGATCACGCCCGAGTCTTTCGTTCCGCCCAAAGGCGTCCACGCCCAGATGCCGGAGATGCTCGCCGCCGTGCCGGTCGACGAGTCGCCTTGGAAAGAGCGCTATCCGAATCTGGCGCTGCTGCGCAACGCGATCCGCGACAAGACGCTCCGCGCGCCCGCGACGCGGACGCGGGTCGAGCGGAACGTGATCTGGGGCGGGCCGCAGGAGTGGATGGTCCACGCCAAGAATTATCCGCGCACGACGGACGCGTGGCTGGTCGGGGACAACAATCTGGCCGGCGTCGATCCGCTCTTCGTGGGCGCCGCGAAAGGCGATTACCGGCTGAAGCCAGAATCGCCTGCCTTCAAGACGGGCTTCAAGCCGCTGCCTGTGGAGAGGATGGGGCTGTACGCCAGTTCCGAGCGCGCGGTCTGGCCGGTCAAGCACGAGGTGCGCATCGTGTGCCCGAGCCTGACGAGCGGCAAACCTTAATCCCGCAATGGCGGCCTTGCCTTAGCGACCGCGTTCTGACACACTTTCCAAAATGAAAACGCAATTTTTACGCCTCCTGTTTCACGGCGTGGCCGTGATTGCTGTTCTCTTGGTAGTGCTTCCGGTGGCGCTGTACCCTTGCGTGCCGCCGTTCTCAGGAAAAGCGGCCGGCGTGGCCTTTTTTCTGGCGGCCATCCTGGAGCGCATGTGGGCCATGTACCTGCGGCAGGGGGTAGGGCGTGCGTGCAGCGGTGCGGGGCATGACTGGACGGCGGTCGCCGTCGGTTATGCGTATGCGCTGACGTTGGGAGCCGCAGTCGCCGAGTTCTTCCTGCACCGGCGCTTTCCGTGTGTGGGGGTTGTCGCTGCAGGCGCTGCGGTTTACGGGGTGGGTGTCGCGCTGCGGTACTGGGCATTTCGGACGCTTCGCCACCAGTTTCATGTGGACGTCTCCGACACGGCCGGGGAGCGTTTCCTCGTGCGCGAAGGGCCGTATCGGATCATGCGGCATCCGCTCTATTTCGGCGCCTGTCTGGAAATTGTCGGGCTGCCGGTTTTCATGGGTGCTTGGGGCGCCCTGATTTTCGGCGTGCTGGTCTTCATCCCGCTGGAAATCACCCGCGCCTATTACGAAGAGCGTTTTCTCGGTGAGATGTTCGGCGCCGCCTACCTACAGTACAAAGACGAGGTCTGGGCGTTCTTCCCGTTGCCCTTCAGGCCGCGCCGCCGCCTGTGACCGTCAAGGCTCGCGGCAATAGGACTGTAAAGGTAGACCCTTGGTTGACGGTGCTTTCGACGGTCACGGAGCCGCCGTGCGCCTGGACGATTTTCTGAGTGATGAAAAGCCCGAGCCCCATGCCGCCGAGCGCTCGCCGGGTCGTGAAATCTTGAGAGAAAATGTGCCGCATGTTCTCTTCCGAAATGCCGCACCCGTTGTCTGACACGCTCACGCGAACCGAAGTGTCAAGGATTTCCGAGCGGACGCGGATCAGGCCGTTGTCGGCAGGCAGGGCGTGAGCCGCGTTTTGAATGAGATTGGCTAGCACTCGCGAGAGCTGCACGCGGTCGCCGAGCACCTCCGCGTCTTCGCCGAGAGTCTCGCATGTTATTTGCGCGCGGATGGACTGCGCTGCGGGCTGGCAGGTCTCCACACAGTCGAGGACGAACTCGTGGAGGCGGAAACGCGTCTGCTGCTGGGGGCTTTGCCGAATCAGGCGCTGCCACGTGTCCAGCATCTCGACGCAATGCCGCATCGAGCCTTCCAGTATGTCGAGATAGTGACCGGCTTCCGAAGGGACGTCCGCCCGGCGCTGCTGCAAATCCTCCACCTCCAGGCGCAGAATGCACGACGATCCTGTGAGCAGGG
>CAYSXF010000360.1:0-5251 GCA_964434815.1 uncultured Lentisphaeraceae bacterium | reverse complement strand
AACGACGACTTTTGCTCCGTGCCCGAGTTCACGGGGGTGGCTGTTCGTATGGGGCATCCGGTGGCGGATGTGATCCTCGGCGTGCTCGAGGGCGACCCGGTGGCCGACGCGGGCTTGGCGCAGTGGTGTCAGATAGCGAAAGTACTGCACGATTTGCGGCGGGCGCGGATCGGGCTGATGGGCCATGTGCTGGAGGCGATGTACGACCTGAACACCGACCCGACGGCGGTGACGGCGGCGTTCGGCTGCCACGTGGCGCTCTGCGAGCCTGACGAGATCCTGACCTTCTACCAGCAGGAAGACAAGGCCGCCGTGGAGGCCAAGAAAAAGGTGATTCTCGGCTTCTTCGACACGCCTGATCCGGTCTCGGATCCGCTGACCACCAAGCTGACAGACCACGATCTCGAGATCGCGGCTAAGGCGGCGGTGGCGCTGGACAAGTTTGTGGAGGCGCGAAAGCTGGACGGCTTCGCCTACTACTACGAGGCGCAGCCTGACTCGCAGATGCGCGAGCTGGTGACCAACCTGATCGTGGGCAACTCGCTGCTGACCGGCGCGGGCTTCCCGATGTGCGGCGAGTTCGACCTCAAGAACTGCATCGCGATGCTCATCCTGGACCGGCTGGACATCGGCGGCAGCTTCGCCGAGTTCCATCCCGTGGACTTCGAGCGCGACTCGGTACTGGTCGGACACGACGGCCCGCACCACCTGAACATCGCCTCGCGCAAGCCGGTGCTGCGCTCGCTCAAGACCTATCACGGCAAGCCGGGCAAGGGCGCGGGCGTGGAGTTCAACATCAAGGAAGGCCCCATCACGATGCTGTCGATCGGCGTGAAGGCGGACGGCAAATTCAAGTTCGTGATCGCCGAGGGCGAGTCCATGGCCGGTCCGATTCCGCCTACGGGCAACACCAACACGCACGGCAAGTTCAAGCCGGACGTGCGCACCTTTTTGAAAAAATGGGCCATGGAGGGACCGACGCACCACTTCGCGCTGGGCGTGGGGCACCATGCCGACGAGCTGGTGAAGATCGCCAAGGTGCTGGGCATCGAGGCCGTGGTCGTGACGCCTAGTGAAAGAGAAAAGACGGGTCTTTGATATCGATTCACTCGAATCCCTCGATCCCATCGCTCCCCACCGACAGGAGGCCGCCGATGAGCAAGATAGGCGTCGCATTAGCGATAGCGCTGACCGTATGCGGCACAGTCGCTCAGTATAGCCCGGCGCGCCCCGAGGTGGTCGCTGTCTATTACCCGCACTGGCATTCGTATGACCACGGCAGCGCGTGGAAAGGCGAGGGCTGGACCGAGTGGGAGGGGCTGAAGGCGGCAGTCCCGCGCTTTCCCGGCCACCACCAGCCGCTGAAGCCGACGTGGGGCTGTTTCGACGAGAGCGATCCAGCATGGACGGCGAAGGAGATCGACCTCGCTGCCGACAACGGCATCGACGTGTTCCTCTACGATTGGTACTGGTACAGCGGCGTTAAGAATATGGAGGAGGCTCTGGAGCAGGGGTTCCTCAAGGCACCGAACCGCACGCGCATGAAGTTCGCGCTGATGTGGGCGAACCACGACCGCAGGGACCAGTTCTGCCCCGAGTTCGGCAAGCCGCGCAACATCTGGCTCCACTCGTATCACTCGGAGAAAGACCTGACCCGCATGATCGACTACTGCATCGGGCACTATTTCCGAGAACCCAATTACTGGCAGGTCAAAGGCGGACTCTTTTACAGCATTTTCCAGGCGAAAGAATTTGTCGAACAGATGGGCGGACCCGAGAAGACCCGCGAGGCGTTCAAGCGCATCGATGAGCGCCTGCGGCTGGCGAAGCTGCCGCCGATGCACTGGAACGCCATGGTCGCCAGCCCCGCGCTGTCCGAGCAGATGAAGGCGGCAGGATTCCTCAGCACGAGCCGGTACAACGTGTCAACGGCGGGAAAAGCCCGCCCAGACGGCACGGAGGATTTCGGGGATGTCATGGAGGCGCACCGCCAGCACTGGAAGAACATGCAGGCAGCCCAGCTCGTGAACATTCCGGTCGTCACGCGCGGCTGGGATTCGTCGCCGCGCTGCCGCGCCGACGTGCCGTGGCCGTTCCCGCGGAGCAAGAACGGGCAGTTCGAATATCCGTACTGTCAAATCGTGACCGGAGTGACGCCCGAACGGTTCGAGCGCCTGCTGCGGGACGCGGCACAGTTCATACGGGACGATCCGCACGCGCCTTACGCTGTGCTCGTCAACTCGTGGAACGAGTGGACGGAAGGGCAGTCGCTGCTGCCCGAGGAAGAGTACGGCACCGCCTATCTGGAGGCGATTCGGAAAGTTTTCGGCAGGGCAGACCGCAGCCGCTAAAGGGCCGCAAGCGCGATAGCGGGGACGTTGAACGAGGAGAGTGGATATGAAGCGGATGAAGCGAATCGTGTTGGCGGGGCTCTTGGTCTGCGGCGCGCTGGGCGCACACGCGGCGACACTGGACGAGAATTTCCGCGACGTGCCGGTGGCGAGCCGCCCGTGGTGCTACTGGTGGTGGATCAACGGGCATGTGGATAAAGCGACCATCACCAGCGATCTCGAAGCGATGAAGCGGGTCGGTTTCGGCGGACTCCTGATGTTTGACGCGCGCGGCTACTGGGACGACAAAGAGCACCTCGTGCTGCCGAAGCCCAAAATGGAGTTCATGAGCCCCGAGTGGCGCGAGCTGGTGAAGTTCGGTGTGCAGGAAGCCGCGCGGGTGGGCTTGCAGGTCAGCGTCAACCTCAGCAGTTGCGCGGGCGCGCTGAAGGGGCCGTGGCCGGTGGGTGCCGACGCGCCCAAACGCCTCATCTGTCAGACCACGCCGCTCGCGGGCGGCTCGCACGTTGACGCCGTGCTCAAAAACCCGGAACGGAAACATTTCTGGAACATTGCGACTTTCGCCGTCAAGTACGAGGGCGCGGCACTTGCGAACAAGCTGGATTGGCTGAACGCCGGCGACGGCCTCTACACGATGCATGCGTCGGCCTGGGGCAGGAAGATCGACGGACAGAAAGAGATGGAGTTCCACGCGGCGCAGGAGGTCATTGAGCTGACCGAGAGGGTGGACGCGGGCGGTCGCCTAGTTTGGGATGTGCCGCAGGGCCAGTGGGCGCTGGTCCGCTTCGGCTACACGACGATAGACGGACATGAATACGATGTGGACATTCTCGACGCAAAGGCCGTTGAGGGACACTTCAACCGCATGGGCAAGGTGCTTCTGGAGGATGTCGGCCCGCTGGCGGGAAAGACGCTGACGCACTTCTACAGCGTGAGCTGGGAAGGTGCGGTGCCGACGTGGACCGGCTCGTTCGAAAAGGATTTCGCGAAGTTCCGGGGCTATGCCATACGGCCTTGGATGCCCGTACTGGCCGGGTTCGCAATCAAAGGGCAGGATGAGGCCAAGCGGTTCATGAGCGACTACCGCCGGGCGCGGAATGAGGCCTTTCGGGACAACTTCTACGGCACCATGATGGAGCTGTGCCACAGGAACGGACTCCAGTGGCATTCGGAGTCCGGCGGCCCGTGGAACCGCGCTCCGGCCGTGTTCGGCGAGGCGGACCAGTTGGCGTTTCTCGCCCGCAACGACATGCCGCAGTGCGAGTTCTGGTACACGGGTTCGGATCGCCGGCAACCCATGGATCGCCCTCAGTCGATGACCGCTCACATCTATGGCAAGCGGCTCGCGGCGGCCGAGGCTTTCACGCACATGGTGAGGCACTGGACGCCGTATCCCGCGCTGCTTAAACCCTATGGCGATGAGGCCTTCTGCGATGGCGTCAACCAGTTGGTTTGGCACACGTTCACCTGTTCGCCGAAAGAGTTCGGGCTGCCGGGCAGCGAGTACTTCGCGGGCACGCACATCAACCCGAAGGTGACCTGGTTCGAGCAAGCGGCGCCCTTCATGAGCTATCTGGGACGCTGCCAGCACCTGCTGCGGCAGGGGCTTTTCGTGGCGGACGTGTGCGCCTACGCGGGCGACACCCCATATCAGCACTGGGGACGCTTCGCCACGAACTGGAGCGCGAATGCGACCATGGCGTTGCCGAAAGGCCACGGCTACGACCTCTTGACCACCGAGGTTCTGCTGGAGCGCGTGGCTGTGAAAGACGGCGCACTCGTTCTGCCGGACGGCATGAGCTACCGCGTGCTGGCCGTGGACTTGGACGACGACCAGGTGTCGCTGGCCGCGTTGCGCAAGATCGAGCAGATCAAGAAAGCAGGCGTGCCCGTGGTGTTCGGGGAACGTAAACCGCAGCGCACACCGGGCCTTGCGGCGGGTGATGACGAGGTGCGGCGTCTGGGCGAGGAGCTGTGGGCCGGGACGCCGACGCTGGCTGACGCCTTGAAGGGCAAAAATCTGCCGCCCGACTTCGACGGCCCCTTTGACTACACGCACCGTCGCGACGGTGGCGCCGAGATCTATTTTGTGTCGGGCACGGGCAAGGCCGACTGCACGTTCCGCGTGAGCGGCAAGCAGCCTGAGCTGTGGGATCCGGTCAGCGGCAAAATCAATGCGGAGGTCGGAGGCCAGAGGACAGCGGACGGACGGACACACCTAACGCTGGATCTGCCAGAACACGGCTCGGTGTTTGCCGTGTTCAGGAACCCCGCCCGAGCGTCGAGGGTCGAGAGTCGGGCGTCCGGCGTCGCGCGTCCGGAAGTCCTGCCGCTCTCCGGCCCATGGGACGTGCGCTTCCAGACCGGGCGCGGCGCGCCGGAGAAGGCGGTGTTCGAATCGCTGATCGACTGGACGAAACACGCCGACACCGGCATCAAATATTTCTCAGGCATGGCGACGTATCGCAAGACGTTCGAAGTGACGGCGGAGCAGGCAGGGCTGAAAGCGATTCTGCAATTGGGTACGGTCGCCGCGCTGGCGCAGGTGCGTCTCAACGGTAAGGACCTTGGTATCGCCTGGACGGCGCCGTGGCAGGTCGAACTGACTGGCGCGCTGAAACCGGGCAGGAACGAGTTGGAGATCGAGGTCACCAACCCGTGGGCGAACCGGCTGGTCGGCGATGCGGCGCTGCCGCCCGCGCAGCGGATCACGAAGAGCAACATGGCGTTCGAGAAGGGCAAGCGGACGCTCAAAGGGTACCAGGGTTTTGCGTCAGAAGACGCCTTGCAGCCTTCCGGGTTGCTGGGGCCTGTTCGCGTGGAGTTCTTCAAATAGGTTGCTCTGGCACAACGGACGGTGTGAGCACGTTGGGCAGAAAGGGAGATCACAGCTCCTGTCT
>CAYSXF010000359.1:0-5256 GCA_964434815.1 uncultured Lentisphaeraceae bacterium | reverse complement strand
TAAGTTCGCGCTGGTCGGATGCGGGGGGCGCGGCAGCGGCGCGGCGAAGGATATCACGGCGGCGGCGGCTCGCTTAGGTCATAAGGCCGTGCTCGTGGCGGCGGCCGACTACTTTCAAGAGAAGGCCGTAGCGGTTTGCAAAGCCCATGGTTGCGACGAGAAGTTTGCATTCAGCGGCCCCCTCGCATACAAGAAGGTCATGGAGAGCGATGCCGAGATCGTTCTGTTGGCGTCGCCGCCGATCTTCCGTGCCGTGCATGCCGAAGCGTGTGTAAAGGCGGGGAAACACATTTTCGCAGAGAAGCCGATCGCCACCGATCCGGCGGGCGTGCGCCACTTCCTGCAGGTGGTCGATGCCGCCAAGGCTGCCAAACTTTCCATCCTGTCCGGCACCTGCCACCGCCATAACAACCGCTCGCTGCGTCAGATCGGACCCGTGCGTAACGGCGTCATCGGCGAGATCCGCGGCGGCGTGGTTTACCGCTGCCACGGTTCGATGAGCCCTGCCAACTATTTGCGCTGCCGCCGCCCGACAGACAACAACGCCTCGTACATGGCGAACAACTGGTACCATTTCCGCGAGATGTCCGCCGACCACCTGACCGAGCAGGCCGTGCACGAGATCGACCTCGCGAACTGGTTTATCGGGCGTCTGCCGGAGCGCGCCATGGGCATCGGTGCCCGCCACCAGCGCTCCACCGGAAACACGTATGACTGCTTCGGCATCGACTACGATTACGGCAACGGACTGCACATCCATGCGGTCGCCCGGCAGATCAACGGCTGTTTCGACCGCTGCTGCACGCTGCTGAGCGGTACGATGGGACAGATCGATGTGCTGGGAAGCAAGATCCTGCGTCCTGACGGCAAGAGCGATCCTTTCCCGTTTGATGAAAAGGCCATCGCCGGGCGCGACGACAACATGTACACCATGGAGCATGCCGACTTTCTCTCCGGCCTGATGAGCGGGAATTATTTGCAGGAGGGCGAACAGGTCGCCATGGCGACGGCCAGCGGTCTGCTCGGCACGCTTGCCGCTTACACCGGCCAAATGGTGCGGCTGTCCGACCTGCTCACGAACAAGGAGTCGCCGTTCTACAACATGAACTACGCGGTTCGCGCGGAGGATTTTGAGAAGGGCGATGTCGCGATGATCGAAGAGGGCAAAGCGGCGGTTCCTGGAAAACCGGAAAATAAAGGCTGAAGAGGCTGTGAGCTAAAGGGGGAAGCATGACGATCAATAGGCGGAACTTCTTGAAGGCTGCTGCGGTGGCCGGTGCTGTGGCTGCTCTGCCGCGGATGGCGCGGGCGGCGGAGGTCGGTGTCGTTTTCAAGACGCAGTTGCATAAGGCGCTGATCGCGCCTGTGGCAGACGACGCCACCTGCGAGCGGATCACGAAGGCTGGCTTTCATGGCGTCGAACTGAGCGACAAGAAGGTGACCATTGAGCAGGCCATACAGGGGCGGCTCACGGCAGAGAAACACGGGCTGAAGATCCATTCCTTTATGGGCGGATGGGCCGACTTCAACAATCCCGATGCGGACGCTCGCCGCAAGTCGATCGACGACGTGAAGCAAATGATTCGGCTGACGACAGCTTACGGCGCGTCAACGATTCTGCTGGTGCCGTGCCGCGTGGGCGGCATGGCGATGCCGAGGCCGTCGCAGTTCAAGATCGCTTTCGACCCCGCTACGCTGGCGGTGACGTCGGTGGCCGATGGCGACAACGCGCCGTTTGCGGCCTACATCGAGGCTCAGAACAAGGCGACAGAACTGTCGCGGCAGGCGGTTGAGGAACTGATCCCAGTGGCAGCCCGTGAGGGCGTGATTATCGCGCTCGAGAACGTCTGGAACAACCTCTGGGTTCAGCCGCCGTTTGCGGCGGCTTTCGTGCGCTCGTTCGATGTGCCATGGGTCAAGGCCTACTTCGATCTCGGCAACCATGTGCGCTATGCGCCCGTAGAGGAATGGCTGAGGACGCTCAACCACAGTATCGCAAAAATGCACATCAAAGATTTTAAGATCGATCGCGAGAAGAAGAACGACGGAGATTTCGTTCCGATCGGCAAAGGGAGCATCGACTGGATATCTGTGAGAAAGGCCATCGACGAAGCGGGCTACAACGGCTGGGTCAGCATCGAGAGCGGCGGGTACACGGACGCCGAGCATAGCGCCTTGATCGATCGGATCTTCGCGGGCCAGGGCGCTTAGGCATAAACGTGCGACTGCTGTATGTCTGAGGGATTGTATGCGTGTTGTCGACGTGATTTTCGGCGTGGTGCTGGTTGCGGAAATAACGCTGGCTGTCCCTGACGGAACCGTGGTCAAACTGGCGCTGACTGCGGAGCGCGATCCCGCGCTGAAGTCGTTGGCAGCGGAGAATGCGAAGCCGTACGGCAAGGGGTTTGCGCGGGATGGTGACGTCTACGTGTGCGACAACGGCTTGGATGCGAAGGCCCAGCGCGGCGTGATGTGGTTGATGGAACTGAACCAGAGCGTAGCCGCGCCGATCCTTGCTTCTGCGTGGGCTAAGGCCGAGGGGCAGGAAGGAGCGACCGGCTCTGATTTCTCGCTCTATCTCGACCTGCAATATATGGACGGCACGCCGCTCTGGGGTCAGGTCGCATCGTTCGACACGGACGCCGAGGCTGGCTGGCACCGTCGCGAGGTGATCGTGACGCCGGACAAGCCGATCCGCCGGGTGAGCTGCTATCTGCTGTTTCGCGACCGCACGGGCAGGGCGCTTTTCAAAGAGCCGCGCTTTGGCGCGCTGTCGTCCGATGGCGCTTCGCGCTTCGATGGCGTCGTATCTGCTCAAGCCTCTTCGCCTACAGAAGGGTTCCTGATTCGCGATGTGGTGCAGGGATCGGGCTTCGTGGCTATCAGTCAAGAGGCGCTCGGTGTGCGTTTGACCGAAAAGACGCGGCGTAAATCAGGCGTGACCTTCTTCGACGTGAGACTGGAAGACGAGACGGGCAAAGACCGTGCGTTGACGCTAGCTTACACGTTGCCGCTAGAAAAGGATGGGCTCACATGGTTCCATGACCCGCGCCGGGCCATCCCGGTCAACGATGCCAAGAGCGAGGTTATGAACACGGCGCGTCATCCGGTCGGCGCGAACGGTCTGCTGTCGCGCTACCCGTTTGGTGCCGTGGCGGCTGCGGGCAAGGGATACGCCATCGGCATCGACCCCGCCACGCCGCTCGTGTTCCGCACCGGGTGTCAGCCGCAGACGCGCGAGCTTTTTTTGGCGTGCGACATCGGACTCGCTCCGGAGAAACCGACCGCTGAATTCAGCTTCTGCGTGTTCGATTTTTCAGCGGCCGATGGTTTCCGTGGTGCGCTTGCACGCTATTACGAACTGTTTCCGGATGCATTCACGACGCGCATCAAAGAGCAAGGCGTTTGGATGCCTTTCGCGGCGATCAGCAAAGTCGAGGGATGGGAAGACTTTGGTTTCCGTTTCAAAGAGGGTGACGGCGAGACTGCATGGGACGATTCGCACAACATGCTGACCTTCCGCTACACCGAGCCGATGACGTGGTGGATGGCTCTCAAGGGCGACGGGCCGCGTAC
This sequence comes from uncultured Lentisphaeraceae bacterium, assembly GCA_964434815.1. Taxonomy (GTDB): domain Bacteria; phylum Verrucomicrobiota; class Kiritimatiellia; order RFP12; family UBA1067; genus CAYSXF01. Next base: position 1,680 of record CAYSXF010000359.1, on the reverse strand, counting down.
GCTGGCGCGCGGCGTGGAGGAGGCCAACCGTCTGGCGGCAGCAGGCGACAAGCCGGCGCGGGCGTGGGTCAGCAGCGCGTTCGAGGACGAGAAGGGTCGGGTGCCTGGGCGCGTGCTCGATACACCGTGGTGCAACGGCGTCGTATGGAGCATGAACTGCGCACCCGGTGTCGTTGGTGAGGTGACCGACTTCACGAATAAATGGAACGCCGGTTACCTCGAAAAACAATACGGAGCTTCGCGAAAGGCGACGTGCGACGGCGAGTACATCGACTCTGCCGAAGCGTATGTGACAGACGAACTCGATTTCCGGCGCAGTCATTTCGCGGGCATGGAGCGTCCGCTCTGCTATGCGCTGGGCTCTCACAAGGTGGGGATTTACAAAGGGATGATCGGCTTCGAGTACGTGCGTGCGTTGGAAAAGGAGATGCACGGAAGGGGCCGCTATATGATGGCCAATAGCACGCCGGTGAGCTGGTGCTGGCTTGCTCCTCTGTTAGACGTGATGGGCACGGAGACCGACTGGAACCATGGCGGTAAGTGGAGTCCGATGTCTGACGAGGAGTTGCTTTACCGCCGCGCTCTGTGCAGGGGAAAACCTTACTGTTTCCTGATGAACACGGACTTTTCGAAGTTTTCATATGAGGCGTCAGAGAAATTTATGAAACGCGCGCTGGCCTACGGTATGTTTCCAGGCTATTTCAGCGCCGACGCTTCGTCTGGCCATTACTTTACGCGGCCCGAGCTGTACAACCGTGACCGGCCTTTGTTCAAGAAGTACGTTCCGCTGTGCAAACTTGTTTCAGAGGCGGGCTGGGAGCCGCTGACTGGCGCCGTTTCGGACAATGCGTCGGTGATTGTCGAAAGGTACGGCCGTCAGTTGGGTCACTGTTATTTGACTGTTTACAACTTGAGCGATACGCGCCAGAAGACGACGCTGTCGCTGATATCGCTGAAGGCTCGGGACACGTCTCGGGAACTTATCACGGGCGGTGAGGTCGTTTGGAAAGATAAACGTTTTGCGGCTGAACTCGATGCCGGAGATGTCCGGGTGATCGAACTCTGAAAAGCGCCGTGGTTGTTTGTGGGCGTTCATGGTAAAATCATGCGCATTCTTTTGAGGAGAGTGCACACATATGAAGCGGACGAGAATTTCAGGTTTGCTGAGCACGGATAAGCGCGGCATTGACGTTGTCGCAGCCGGCTGGGTGCGGACGCGGCGCGATTCGAAAGGCGGTTTTTCTTTTGTCGAGGTCAACGACGGCTCGTGTCTGGCGAACCTGCAGGTGATCGCGCCCACGACGCTGTCGAACTATGAGGACGAGATTCTGAAGTTACATCCAGGCGCTTCAGTCATGGTCGAAGGTACGTTAGAGTCATCGGAGGGTAGCGGGCAGGCAGTCGAATTGAAGGCCAAGGCGATCAAAGTGCTGGGTTTCTCGCCGCCGCTGGACTATCCTCTGGGCAAACAGAAAATCAATTTCGAGCGTCTGCGCGAGCTGCCGCATCTTCGGGCGCGCACCAACAGTTTCGGTGCGGTGGCGCGCGTGCGGCACACGCTGGCGCACGAGGTGCACCGCTTTTTTCATGACCGCGGGTTTCTCTACGTTCACACGCCGATCATCACGGCGAACGATTGTGAGGGTGCGGGCGCGATGTTCCAGGTGACCACGCTCGATC
>CAYSXF010000358.1:0-5256 GCA_964434815.1 uncultured Lentisphaeraceae bacterium | reverse complement strand
GGATATGTTGAGCAGCTCGACGTATTCGACGGGCATGCGGCCGAGCGCGTTGGATTCAGCGGGGTGATACATGATCTCGTTGATCACCACAGGCCCGATTTTCGGGCCCGCATTGCGAGCGCCGGTGCCGGTACGGAACGCCTCCACGCTGGCTGGCGAGCTGACGCCGAAGGTCGGCACAGAAAGCGTCGTGAAGTCGCCCGTCCCATCCGGGTAGCGCCCGAAAGAGACGCCGTTCCGCGACGCTTCATACTGGTACTGGTCGACATAGCGGACAATCGTGTCCGTGCCGTCCGCCTCGGAAAGATAGATGCCGTCGCCTTTCGAACTGAGGGAAAAAGGAATCAGCGAGTTGGTCATCTGGTACTTGTAAACCACGAGGTACCCCTGCGCCGGAATCACAGCGCCCGTCGGGAATCTGTATTTTTTTCGCTCAGCGTTGTCGTCGCTCAGATACCAGCCTGCGAGGCTGACGGCGTTGGTGGTGAGGTTGCGCAACTCCACGGCATCCTCGAGGGGAGTATCCGTGTGGGCCAGCACTTCGTTGATCACCACATCGCGCACGAAAAAGCGGTCAGGGCCACCGGGCGAGCCGTTCAACTGCGCGCTGGCGACCCAGTTGCTAGGGTTGTCCGGCGAGGCATACGGATCGACCAGCACAAGCGAACTTCCAAGACCGGCCGCCGCCAGCGGCCAGGGCGCTTTATTGTTGTAGGTGACGGAAAAAACCGACACGCCTGCGGCGTCCGCAAGCGCCACCTTTTCGCCTTGGTTACTCAACTGTCCGCTGTATGTGCCTGCGGCCAGATTAGTGACGTCCGGATACAGTGCGGCGAACGCCGCGCGGTTGACAGCCACGACGAGGTAGGCTCCGGCCCCCATCGCAGTCGGAGTCGGAAACGTGTAGGTGATGCCGTCCGTGAAGCGCCACCCCCCCACGTCGACGGCGTTGGTGCCGGCGTTGTGCAGTTCGACGAACTCATTCGTGTTGCCGCCGATCGGGTCGTACATGATTTCGCTGAGGACGACTTGGGCCGCAGCACGCGGCGCGAGAACCGCTAAGATAAGGCTAGCGGCGAGCGCCGCGAAGGCTGCGGCACGCCTTCCGCTCTTCACCCTTGGGAACAACTTACTCACCGTCATGAAACGTCTCCACTTCGTTTCGCCCGGCACACTCTCGCTCGCCGGAGTATCCTCGATAAAACACACCCAACCTGATAACCCCGTCATTCACCAGCAATGAGATGCCAATTCATATTTTTAGCCTTGACGCTTACAATACTCCAATAATTTTCTGCTTGCAATATGAAACCGGGCGGCGCAGCGCGGCATTTACTTCGTGCTTGTCGGCGCAGGCTCACGGCGGCTATTGTATGGGCCGACACATGAATGCGCAAGACCGCTACATCCCTTGGCTTCGGCTGATCCGCCTGCCCAACCTGCTGACAGTGCCCGGCGATCCTGTCGCCGGCTTTCTGCTGGCGTCCGTCGGCGAGCCGCATCCGCTCGCGTTGGCCGCGGCGGCAGGCGCATCGCTCTGCCTCTACGTTTTCGGGCTGATCCTCAACGATCTCCTGGACATCGAGACCGACTTGCGCGAGCGGCCCGAACGGCCGCTGCCTGCGGGTGAGATCACGGTGCCGCAGGCGCGCATGGCAGCGGTCGCGATGTCGTTTTCGGGGCTCAACTTGGCGCTGGTCGCCGGGCGCCCCGCTCTTTTTGTCGCTGCCGCGCTCGCGGGTGTGATCGTGCTTTACAATGCCGCGCTCAAACGCGTGCCCGTGGCGGGCATCTGCGCGATGGGCCTCTGCCGCGGCCTGAGCCTGCTGCTCGGCGCGGTTGCCGCGCGTCCGGAATTCTTCGCGCGGCTGACCGCAACTGACGTGCCGGTCTTTCTCGCGGCAGGCGGGCTGACGCTCTATGTGACAGGACTCTCGGCCGTTGCGAAGCGCGAGGCCGAGACCGACAAACCGCAGAGCTTTTCGCGCTGGCTGCCGTTCCTCGCGCTGCTTCTTGTCTTGCCTGCTCTGATCGCGGTGCTCTCGGCGCACAAGCGGTTCGACGCATTCACTCCCACGGTCTATGTGTTCCTGATGGTGATGACGCTGATGCGGTCCTGGCTGCTCGGCGGCCTGATGTACCGGCTGCAGCCCGTGCCTGTGACGGTGGGCGGCCACATCCGTAACCTGCTGATGGTGCAGGCCTGCTTCTGCGCGGCGGCCGGTTCGCAAGGGCTCATACCCGCAGCCTTGTTTGTGCTGCTCTCGTTCGTCTTCGCGCGTCTCTCCGCACGCTTCTACAGCAGTTAGCGAAGACCTGAAACCAAACCTACGGACGCTGCGGCTCGACAACCCTCAATGCCGCCTGAGATATCTCCTGCGGCTTGGCGCTTTCTCCTGTCATGTCATACGGCAACTGCCACACGTGGTCGCCTGCTTTGTTCGTGAAGTAAATGTGTGAGGGCGTGAGTTTGTCCGGGTTCCCGTCGCCCCAGTACGCATAGAAATCGGGCTGAGCGTTGACGGGCCGCCGCACGTAGTTGTGGTTCATCGCGCTGTTGTGCGTGACGTCGCGCTCTTTGCTCCAGGTCTTGCCCTCGTCGCGGCTGACCCAGACCGCCACTTCGCCGCCGCCGCCGACCGGCTGCGGGCCCTTCCCGGTGGGGCCGAAGATCCGCCACTCGGTGTCGGAGAGGTAGAGCGAGCCGGTGCTGTAGTTGTGGTTGGCGCGCGTCACATCGGTGAAGCGCCACTCGCTGCCAGTCCAGTGCGCCACCGTCAGCCAGCGCGGGTCGCCGCCCGGCCCCGGCCTGCTGTCGGCGCTGGTGAGGTAAAGGATGACGGGATGCCCCTCTCGGTCGAGGTCGATGTCGTGGATGTAGACCAGCCGCTTCTCTGCGGCGTAATCGCGCACCAGGGCGGAATTCTTCGGATCGGCCAGCGGCACGGTGACCGGCTGATTCGCAGCGTTGCGCCACGTGCGGCCGAGATCGTCGGTCTGGAGATAGAAGAGATCCGTGCGCTTGTCCACGTTGCCGCCGGGATGCATGTTGAATGCGGTGAACGCGCATTTGCCGCGCTGGCCGCTGGTCTGGTAGTGCCCGCCCATTCCGGCGAATTTCTGGTCGGGCGACCACGTCCTGCCGTCGGGGCTGACGCTCCAATAGAGTTCGCGGCCCTGGGTGTATTTGGTGAAGAGATACAGGAAGCCTTCGCCCTCGATCCAGCGCGGCTGGGGATAGGTGAACTCGCCCTGGCGCACCAGTTCGAAGCGGTCGATGCTGTAGGGCTGCGCGCTGCGGTAGATGAAGCCCGGCCGGAGCTTGGCGCGGCCGCTGACGAAGACCCAAAGGAAGCCCTGCGGGTCAATGCTGAGGCTGGGATTGTCGTGCGGGTCGTCCACGCCGCCCTTGTCATGCACGATGGTCGGGCGCGGCACGGTGCCGGTGGCGTGGTCGTAGTAGGAGATCATGTCCAGCAGGTAGCGCTTGCCCTGCTTCGCGCCGCCGTAGACGAAGAAGGTCTTGTTCGCCTCTTTGGAGTAGATGGCCATCGGCACGTGGTTGGCAGTGTAGGTGCCAAGCCCGCCCGAGTACTTGTCGCCGAATTCGGATTTCTGGCCGAGCGTGAACCAGATGCCGCGGTAGCCGTCGTCTTTTTGCGAAGAAACCACGGGCGGATTCGTCTGTCCGCACGCGCAGCAGGCTAGAAACGCGAACACCAAGAAAGAGGTTATCCGGTAATTCATATTGATCGTATCGTAGCACGCGTTTGGTTTTGCGATCAAGGCGCTATATGGCGTAAATCGCAGCACTTGTCCGACACAGCGCCAGCTTGCGCTCTGCGCCTGCACAATATGGCTAGACGCCCGTATGTTGTACCGCTTTAGCCGGCTCCGGTCATGGCAGCCAATATCTTGCCGACTCGTCCGTTCACTGTGCCATGAAGACAAAATACGCGATGGCGACGGTGACGGTGATGGCAGGACTGGCATATGCGCAGGCGCCTGCGGGGCACGCGGGACTTCCTGAGGGCGTGAAGGCGCACCGCGATGTGGCGTATGTTGAGAACGGGCATGAGCGACAAAAACTGGATCTTTTTCTCCCGGAGAAGACGGAAGATCCGCTTCCGCTGATCATCTGGATTCACGGCGGCGGCTGGCAGAACGGCAGCAAAGAGGGCTGTCCTCCGCTTCGGCAAGGCTTCGTTCAGCGCGGCTATGCGGTCGCAAGCCTGAATTACCGGCTGAGCGGAGACGCGATCTTCCCTGCGCAGATCGAGGACTGCAAAGCCGCCATCCGCTATTTGCGCGCCCACGCCAAGGAGTATGGGCTCAACCCCGGCCGCTTCGGCGTGTGGGGCAGTTCGGCGGGCGGACACCTGGTCGCGTTGCTCGGCACGAGCGGCGACGTGAAGGCGTTCGATGTCGGCACGAACCTTGACGTGTCGAGCCGCGTGCAGGCGGTGTGCGATTATTTCGGGCCGACCGACCTGACGCAGATGGACAGCCACTCGGTCACCGGCGCACGGCTCAAGCACAATGACCCGAAGTCGCCGGAGGCGTGTCTCCTCGGCGGGCCGGTGCAGGAGAACAGGGAGAAGGCCGCACAGGCGAACCCGATCACCTATGTGACGACGAACGCGCTGCCGCCATTCCTGATCGCGCACGGCGACGTCGATCCCGTCGTGCCTTTCCACCAGAGCGAGCTGCTCTTCGATGCGCTCAAGAAAGCGGGCGGCACGGTGCGCCTGCACTGCGTCAAGGGCGCGGGTCACGGCCAGGGCATCGGCGGCAAGGAGATCGACGAGATGGTCACAGGCTTTTTCAATCGCTGGCTTAAGTCGCCGGACACTCAAGCAACGGCACCGGGGGCAACGCGCACGGAGAGCGCGGCGGTCGGGCCGGTCGAGCAACAGAACCGGCCGCGCATCACGTTCGAGCAGGTGCTGGCGCACGATGACACGAACAAAGACGGCCGCGTAACAAAGGACGAGTTCAAAGGGCCGCCACAACTCTTTCAGCGGCTCGACCGAAACGGCGACGGCGTGCTGACGAAAGAGGACTTCGAGGAGAAGCGGTAGCCAGTCACTCCAGGTAATCGCGGCAGAGGCGCCAGCCGAGATAGACGCCCACCATGCTTCCGACGCCGCTGAGCAGAAAAGCGGTCATGAAGCTAGCTTTCTCTCCCAACCACCAGCCGGCCCACCCCATGACCGTCATTCCAACGAAGATGCAGAACTTGCTCACAAGACACTC
>CAYSXF010000357.1:3071-5264 GCA_964434815.1 uncultured Lentisphaeraceae bacterium | reverse complement strand
GCGCGGCGTGATGCGCACCTCGTCGATCCAGCCGTCAAAGGCATACTCGCCAGCCCCGTTGCCGATGAGGATGTCGCCACCCGTATAGACGATCGGGTTGATCGTGGTGCTGTTCACTCTCAGCACATAATCCACGTAAAGTTTGACGCGCTTCGTGGCTGTCTCGTAGGACAACGCCACATGGTGCCACTTGCCGTCTTCGACACTCACGCCCGAGCTGAAAGTTTGGTTGAAGCCGACGGCGGCGTTATCGCTGTAGGTATTCGTGGCTAGATTCCAGTCTGCGGGGTAGGTGTCGAGCCGGCAGCGTGCCTGACCGTTCGCGTCAACCTCCATCGACCAGGAGGGATTGTCGGCGATTCGCACCTTGCCTGCGATCAGCATGTAATTGGCGTGGCGGTTCACTTTGATGAACGCTTCCGCTGTGAAATTCGAGGGTGACTGAAAGCCGGAAGCCGACACTTGGCCGCCGGAACCACTGTTCAAGTTTCCAGGCAGCCCCGCATTGACAAAAAACAGGGATGACCGGTTCGAGGTGTTGACGACGGCACCTTTATACCCTTGGGTGATCTTGCGCGTTTCGGCCAGCGGCACATTTGTGCTGAAGGTGGGAACAATGGCACCCTTGGCCGTGCCGTCCATCCACGGCGAGCCCACTTCGCAGAAGAGGGACGTCGCCGTGCTGGGCACGGTTGCGGCGTCGTCGAACTGCCAGTAGAGCGGCGCATCGGCCGGAACTGTGGCCGTGCTGAGGAACTGGGCCGGTTGCAGAACCTTGTCGCTCAAGCGTATCTCATCCAGCCAGCCGTCAAACGCCTGGTTGCTGCCGGCGCCTTTGCCGAAGACAAGGTTGTTGGTGTCATAGACCACCTCGTGCGTCGTGGTCATGTTCCACTTCGTGATATAATCGATGTATAGGGTCGCTTTCTTGGTCGGCGAGTCGTAGGTCAGGGCGACGTGGTGCCATTTGCCGTCTTGAATGCTGACGCCCACGCAGTTCTGGTTGAACCCGTTCGTGCTCCCAATCTGATTCAGGGGCTGAGTGTCCATACGCACCTTCAGCGGATCGCTCCGGTCCATGTCGAAGCCCCAACTGGCGCCGGCCCCCTGCGACAAGGAGTACTCTCGTGATTTGCCGACAAGCTCGGGCCAGTCGACATCCCGAGCGACCTTCGCGAAGAACTCGATCGTGAAATTGGTCGGACACAAATAAACCGGATGGTTGGTGACCACGACGTATCCGCCGCTTGTCGAGTTTGTCTGGGACGGATAGGCCGCAGCGTTCGTGAAATAGAGCGAGGATCTGTTGTTCGCATTGAGCAGCGCGCCGCCGTAAATCCCGCTGAAGATGTTCGTGCCGGGCACGTCTGCGGAGTGCGCGGGATTGCGGGCTGTCCCGCCGGTGTTTCCGGCCATGCCGGTGAGAGCGTCAGCGTGCACCTCGCTGGCGAGGTTGGTCGCAAGGGTTCCCGGCGCGGCGTCTTGAAACTTCCAGTAGGCTAAGGTGTCAGCTTGGATGCTGCCGACGATTGACAGCGAGACCGCAGAAAGAACGACTGCACTTGTACGAATTGATTTTTTCATAAAAAAACTCCTGTTCACAATTGCGAGTCCGCCACGAATCTCCGACATCGTCTATTTGTCCGATCGGCGCAAAGACAAACCAACTGTGTAGAAGAAAAATACAGCTTTTCGATACGAGAATGCAACGAAAACTTCCGGAAACAGCGAAGCAAACAACAGGTGTAAAGGTGGAGTGAAAAGGCAGCGGCTTGTTAGCGGAGTGTCGCGTTGGCACGGAAGAGGCCGGTGCCGGACGGCGCGTTCGTATACGTGATGGTCTGGCCGACGCCGAGGATGTCCGTGTAGCCGGTAATGCCCGACCATGCGCCGCCCAGCAGATTGGTGCACCGCTCCAGCGAGTAGTAGCGCTGTTTGCCTCCGTATTCGACGCCGGTCGGTATCGTCGGACACCTCACGACAGGAGCGCCAGAGGCTCCGATGTCCAACGCGAACACGCTGGCCGCATTGGTGGGGTGCGTGCCCGCGACGTATTCGGCCCAGTTAGCCATGCCGTCATGGTCCCAATCGTTCGTTGCCGCAGCGTCGAAATTGTCCGTCACACCCCACTGTGCCAGCCACCAGGTAGGCGTAGCGTGTGCCGCCAACTCCGGCCCGCCCGGCGTGCCGCCC